>JAFXJW010000027.1 GCA_017532045.1 Clostridia bacterium
GAGTGCCGCAAGGCACATATCGAGTCCCGTAGGGACATATCGACATCTTTTTTCGTCGATATACACCCTTCGGGTGTTCGATATACCGCTGACGCGGTTCGATATGCCGCTGTGCGCCTCGATATGCCCCCTACGGGGGCGAGAGGGCCTTCGGCCCTATAAACCCCAATTTACCTTCCTGCCGTCTCCAGCTCTGCCACCTCCCCTTCGGTCAGCATCCTCCACTCCCCGGGGTCGAGGGTGGGGTCGAGGGCGATCGGGCCGAAGGTGATGCGGGCGAGCCTTGTGATCTGGTTGTGCCGCGCCTCCATCATGAGCTTGATCTGATGGTACTTCCCCTCGTGGAGGGTGATGCGGCCGCCGGCACCCCGCTCAGCGGGGTCACGGGGGTCAAGCTCCACCTTGCAGGGGGCGGTGATGTATCCTCCGATGTCCACGCCGCTCTCCAGGGCGGCCACATCCTCATCCGAGAGAGGAAACTTCACCGAAAAGGCGTAGGTCTTGTCCACGTGGCGGGTGGGGGACAGGAGGCGATGGGACAGATCGCCGTTATTGGTCAGCAACATAAGGCCCGTGGTGTGCTTGTCGAGGCGTCCGCAAGGGAACAGGGCGGGACGGATGCGGCGAAGCTCCTCAGGGAGGAGATCCAACACCGTCTGCTCCCGTCCGTCCTCGGTGGCGCTCACCACTCCGTCTGGCTTATGCAGGAGGATGTAGGTGAACTGTCGGTAGGTCACGGGCTGACCCCTGTAGATCACGGCCACCGTATCGGGGTCTACCTGCATATCTGCCTTCCTCGCGGGGATGCCGTTCACCAGCACCTCGCCGCTCCGCACCGCCTTGGAGGTCTCGGTACGGGAGGCCACACCGGCCAGGCTGATATACTTATCCAGACGCATGGTTTTCATAAAAGCATCCTTTCATGGGGAAAGTAGGGCGGACGTGCAGGGGATTCTCTACCGAATATTATACCATTTCTCCCGTGAAAAGTCAATGATTTCGGGTGAATTTGCGTGGATCGCTCATGAGATTTCGGGCACGATCATTCGATCTTTCACAACATCCCGTTCAACACAAAACCCCTGCACCGATCGGCGCAGGGGCTCTTCTTTTACTTTTTCCAGGTCGAGGGTGAAAACAACACCAGCACGGGGAACAGCTCCAACCTTCCCGCCAGCATGTCGAACATGAGGACAAGCTTGGAGAAGACCGAAAAGCCCGAGAAATTACCCGTGGGGCCCACTACACCAAGGCCGGGGCCAATGTTGTTGATGGTTGCCGTCACCGCCGTAAAGTTGGTCACAAGATCGAATTGATCAAAGGAAATGAGGAACAGGGACAGAATAAACACCAGCATATACCAAACGATATAGACGTTGGTCGCCCGCACGATCTCGGGGTCAACGGGATGACCGTCCACCGTCACTCGCTTGACACGGCGGGGGAAGATCATGCTACCGATCTCGTTGAATGCGCCACGGAGCAGGATCATGAGACGGGAGATCTTAAGACCGCCGCCCGTAGAGCCCGCACAGGCACCAATGAACATGATGAGCACCAGAAGCGTGCGGGATAGCTCGGGCCACGCGTCGAAATTCTCGGTAGCGAATCCTGTAGTGGAGATCAACGATGCCACCGTAAAGGCTACGTGCCTCACTCCCTCACCTAGGGTATCGAAAAGCCCGCGAACGTTAAGCGTCACGATGAGCGTGACCGCCCCCACGATGGTCACAAAGGAACGAAGCTCGGCATTAAAGACATCCTTGATCCGCCCGATCAGGAGCAGGTAGTAGCAGGAGAAGTTCACCGAGAACAAAAGCATGAAGGCCGTCACGACCCATTGGATGTAGGGGGAATAGCTTGCCATGCTGTCGTTGCGCACACCGAAGCCGCCTGTTCCCGCCGTACCGAAGGCGGTTGTGAGGGACTCAAATACGTCCATCCCGCCGCAAAGAAGCAGAATGAACTGAATGAAGGTCAGTCCCAAATAGATGGAATACAGGATGAGGGCGGTGGTTTTTACGCGGGGCACCAGCTTGGACACCGAAGGACCGGGGGTCTCCGCCTTCATAATGTGCATATTCTGGCCGCCCGACAGGGGCATGAAGGCCATGATGAAGACCAGAACACCCATACCGCCTACCCAGTGGGTAAAGCTACGCCACATGAGCATACACTTGGGGAGGGACTCAACCTCCGAGAGGATGGACGCACCCGTGGTGGAAAAACCGGATATAGTCTCAAAAAGAGCATCCAGATAGCTGGGAATGGCGCCCGAAATGAAGAAGGGGATAGCGCCGAAGAGGGACAGGGCGATCCAGGACAGGGAGACGATGACGAATCCCTCACGGGCGTACAGAACGGAATCCTTGGGCTTGTTCCATGCGCAAAGGCCGCCGATGGTGGCGCAGAGGATCATGGTAACGGCGAAAAAGAGGGTCTCTCGCTCGCCGTAACAGATGCCCGTGATCAAGGGCACCAGCATGAATCCCGCCTCGAAAAGGAGCAACCAGCCCAGGATGTTGCGGATCATTTTATAGTTCATAACCCGCTCCTTACAGAAGGATATCCGCAAGGCCGTCAATGGCCTTGGCACGGGATACGACCACCACGCGATCACCGGGCAGGATCACGTCGCTACCGCGGGGGATCAGCACCTGACCGCCGCGGATGATGGCGGCGATGAGGATATCGGGCTTCTTCTTCATGGTCATGAGGGGAATATCCGTCACGGGAGAATCCTCGTCCACGGTATATTCGGCGGCCTCGACCTCGCCGTGAATCACGCTATACAACGTCTCCATGCTTCCCCCCTCGGAGTTCTTCATGGCACGGACGTAGCGAAGGATCTGATCGGCGGTAATGTTCTTGGGATAGATGGTGGAGTCCAGATCCAGATGCTTGATCACGTCGTCGAAGGCGATGCGGTGGATCTTGGTGACCACCTTGGCGTGGCTTACGGATTTGGCGAACAGGGAGAGGAAAATGTTCTCCTCGTCAATGCCCGTCAAGGCCACGAAAGCGCCCGCTCCCCGAATTCCCTCCTCAAGCAGAATGGACTGATCGGCGGCATCGCCGTGGATCACGCAAACATCGGGGAATCTATTGCTGAGATGCTCGCAAACCCCCATGTCCTTCTCGATAACCTTCACGGATATACCCGAACGATGAAGCACCGAGCAGAGATACTGAGCGGTCTCACCACCGCCCACCACCAACACGTCCTTCACAGCACGGTTCTTGTAGCCCATGGCTCTGAAAAACTCGGAGGCGTTGCGGGGAGAGGCGATGACCGAGATAATATCCTTCTCGGCAAAAATGAAATTACCGTTGGCAATGTAGGACTCGTCGTCACGCTCTACTGTACACACCAGCACGTCACAGCCCAGCTTAGAGACAACGTCCTTAACCGCCATACCCGAAAGGATACTTCCCTCGGGGATCTTATACTTAAACAGTTCCACCCTTCCATGGGCAAAGGAATCAATACGGATAGCAGACGGAAAACGAAGTACACGGGCGATCTCATTGGCGGCGGCATGCTCGGGGTTAATGACCATAGCCAACCCCAGCTCATCCTTCAGGTATCCCGTCTCAGAGCTGTACGCAGGATTCTTGACCCGTGCGATGGTCTGACAATTGCTCGCCTTCTTGGCGATCAGACAACAAAGAAGATTCAGCTCGTCCGAGCCCGTGACCGCAATGAGCAGGTCGGTCTGTCCGATGCCCGCCTCCTGCTGGATGGTATGGGTAGCGCCGTTGCCCACCACGCCCATGACGTCCAGGCGTGCGGTAACGTCCCGCACCACCTCAGCGCGGGAATCGATCACGGTTATGCTATTGCCGTCTTCATTCAACTGCTCGGCCAGGGTCTGTCCGACCTTGCCGCAGCCTACGATCATAATGTTCATAAGATACCTTTCCTCGCACCGTTTCCTTGGCGCGATTCCTCAGGATATACCCCTCTATTTTACCACGGAAGGGCAAATTTGTCAATAGGTTTTGTCGGGGCGGGGGTCGTTCCCGTAGGGGCGAACTGTGTTCGCCCGTGAAAACGAGAATTTTTCATCATGCAAGAATCGGGACTCCACCAAGTGAAGTCCCGAAACAAAATATGACGAAATTAAGCCTTCTTGAGACGCAGAGCGGCCTCTGCCTTCTCTACGATGGCCTCGGCAGTCAGACCGTAGGCCTCCAGCAGGGGAGGAACCTTACCCGAGCGACCAAAGACGTCCTGCACACCCACGCGGATCACGGGGCAGGGGCAGGTCTCGGCCACGCACTCAGCCACGGCAGAGCCCAGTCCGCCAATGATATTGTGCTCCTCGGCGACCACGATGGCACCGGTCTCGGCGGCGGCCTCTGCAATGATCTCGCTATCCAAGGGCTTGACGGTATGGATATTGATCACACGGACAGAGATACCCTTCTCAGCGCTGAGGGTAGCGGCGGCATCCATAGCGGCCTTCACCATCATACCCGATGCAACAATGGTCAGATCACTTCCCTCCTGCAGGGTCTCGCCCTTACCCGGCTGGAACGCATAGGTAGCCTGATCGTGCAGCACCGGCACGGCATAGCGACCGAAGCGGATGTAGAAGGGGCCATCGGTCTCGATGGCATACTGCAGGGCGGCGGCGGCCTCCACGGCGTCGGAGGGGTTGATAACGGTCATGCCGGGGATGGAGCGCATGAGAGCGATATCCTCCAGGCACTGATGGGTAGCGCCATCCTCGCCTACGGTGATGCCAGCATGGGTGGCGCAGATCTTAACGTTCAGATGAGGATATGCCACACTATTCCGGATCTGCTCAAAGGCGCGTCCGGCGGCGAACATGGCAAAGGAGGAGGCGACAACGGTCTTACCGGCGGCGGCAAGGCCTGCGGCAATGCCTACCATATTGCCCTCTGCAATACCGCAGTCAAAGAAGCGGTTGGGGTACGCCTTGCCAAAGTAACAGGTCTTGGTGGCTTCTGCCAGGTCGGCATCCATCACCACGAAATCGTGGTCTGCGCCCAGCTCCACAAGGGTCTTACCAAAGCCCTCACGGGTTGCGATCTTATCTCCAATCTTGAATTCCATGGTTCACTCCTCCTTACATCTGCGCGCGGATCTCGGCCACTGCCTGCTCGTACTGAGCATCGTTGGGAGCAGAGCCGTGCCACTTGACCTGATTCTCCATGAAGGAAACGCCCTTACCCTTGACCGACTTGGCCACGATGGCGGTGGGCTTACCCTTGATAGTCTTGGCCTCGTTGAAGGCGGCCTCGATCTCCTCCAGATCATGGGCATCAATGGTGATCACGTGGAAGCCGAAGGAAGAAAGCTTGCCCTCGTAGGGAGCGGGATTGACGATCTCGGCAATGGGGCCGTCGATCTGCAGACCGTTGTAGTCAATGACCACGCAGAGATTATCCAGATCATGACGGGCGGCAAACATCAGAGCCTCCCAGACCTGACCCTCCTCGGTCTCGCCGTCGCCAACGATGGTGTAGGTACGGTAGTCCTTGCCGTCGATCTTGGCGGCCAGCGCCATACCCACGGCGGCAGAGATACCCTGACCCAGAGAGCCGGTGGACATATCCACACCGGGAATATACTTCATATCGGGATGCCCTTGCAAAACGGAATCCACACGGCGCAAAGTCACAAGGCTTTCAAAGGGAAAAAAGCCCTTACGTGCCAACGTGGCGTACAGGGCGGGAGCGGCATGACCCTTGGAGAGGACGAAGCGGTCACGCTCCTCCCACTTGGGGTTAGCAGGGTCTACCTTCATTTCGGCAAAATACAGGTAGGACATGATATCAGCGATAGAAAGAGAACCGCCGGGATGACCCGAGGCGGCGGCGTGAGTGCCGTCCAGAATGCCCAGACGGATCATGGCGGCCTCATGCTTCAGTTGTGTCAGCTTTGCAGAATCCATGGTAGATTCTCCCTTCTTGCCCCGTAGGGTCTATAATCAATATACTGTATATTATTATACACAACTCGACAAACTTTGTCAAGTTCTTTACCCAATTTTTCAAAATTTTATGCCTTCGAGATCCCCCCTGACCTGCCCTGTGGGAGAGCTTTCAAGAATGCGAAAAAAAGGTCGGCGGGGGTTGAAAAATTCACAATTGTGTGATAGAATAAAGTAAGACCCCTAATTCCCGCCGAAAGGAGAACCCATGGACGACAACATCCTATTGGAGCTATACCTAAAAAAAGACCCCCGAGCCCTCGAAGGGAGCCTATACGCCCACGGCTACACCTGCCGCCGCATCGCCATGAACATTCTGGCGGGGGAGCGGGAGGCTGAGGCCTGTGTGCGAGAGGCCGCGGAGCGGGCCGTCATGGCCGTCAACCGTCCCGCCGACATGCCCGCCAATTTGGGAATTTACCTACAAAAGCTCACCCATGCCTGCGCTGTAAAGCGATATGCCGCCAGTCAGTCCGTCAAGCGGGGCTACAGCCTGTTCACCACTATTCTGGAGGAGCTGGGAGAAAACCTTTCCATGCCCGTCACGGAGGAGAAGACTGCCCTTCCCCCTCAAGAGGGTGGACACATCGGGGGATGTCTAAACCAATTCCTGTGCAAAAAGAGTCGGGAGACCCGCGATATTTTCATCTGCCGCTACTTTTTTGCCCAATCTCTGGGCGAGATAACTGACCGCTTCGGCCTCCTTGAGCACCGTGTGAGATCCCGTCTGCACAGAGCCTGCAAGCAACTATCCTCCTTCATGGACAGCCGTGGCATTCGCCTGACTCCCGACCTGCTCATGGCGGGGATCAGCCACGTGGATGATGCCCTGATCGCATCCGCCCAAGGAGGTGCCAAGCGAATCAAGCGCCTTATCCCCTGGGTCGCCACTGCCTGTGTCATAGGACTGTTGGCGGTGTCCTTCCCTTACCTGCGGCAGGTCATCAACACCGATCTTGTGCTTCGAGACCCCGACTGGAACAAGGAAACGGATCAGGCGGGCGACGCCGAGATTCCTCACAAGCCCACCAAGGACAGCATCAAGGGTCTCAATGCCCCCGCATCTCTGGGCGGAAGCACCCTCACGGTCACCGCCGTCACAGAAACCACCGTGACCCTGACCCTGACCAAGACCGACGACACCCCTCTGTATGCCGCACTGTACGACCGCATGGGAGACGCATTGGCCTGCACCGACCCGAGCTACAAGGTAGACGGCGTCACCATCCGTCCGGGACGGATCAAGGTCTATGCCCTCGGCTCCACTGAGCCCTCCACCGAGCTGCCCACTCCCCCCGGCACCTACACCCTGACCATTGATTTCACCTCCATCCGTAACGGTTCCTACCCAATGGAGGAATACATCGGTTTTTTGACCTACACCGGCAAGGATAGCTCTCCCATAGCTGTATACTTCTCCCTGACCGTCCCCGAGGAGGCCACCCCCGAGGCCACAGAGAGCGAAGCGCCCATCACCGGCACCTCCACAGAGGCAGAGTGTTCCCGCCCGACACCCCGACACGGTATCCATGAAGAACCGTCCTCCCCCACCGTGAGGACGGTTCTTCTGTGTTATTTCTTCCCAATTCGCAATATTTTGTAAATTCTTCATTTTTCCTCTTGTGTTTTCAATATTTATATTGTATAATAAATATAATTATATGCAATTTGCCATTCTTGAATGAACAAATACCGTCCCCCTGCGAAAGGAGTCCCTTCCCATGCCGGATACCACCAAATTCCTGTATTTAGACCATACGGATACCGCACCCGCCACCCACGAGTGCGCCTCCCCCTGTCCCTGCTGTGAGGCCTCCCTCACCGAGCTGATCTCCATCATTCGGGATTGCGGCCAGGACCCCGTCACCCAGCTCTCGGGCTATCTCATCACCGAGGATCCCACCTATCTCCCCGAGGCCGCCAATGCCAACGGGATCACCGCCCGCGCCATCGCGCGCCGTGTGGGACGGGATAAGATTCTCACCACCCTCATCGAGCTGTACCTGAGCAGTTGTCCTGCGGCTCCCTCCGAAAAAGCATGAGCGTTCGGTTGACATTTCTGGATCTGCGGGGGCCTGCGCCCCTCCCCATGTCCCAACCACCTGCTCACACTCTGGTAGCGCTGGGAAACTTTGACGGGGTACACCGCGCCCACAAGGTGCTTATACGGGAAGCCGTGGCCATGACTCGTGCGCTTGCTGAGACGGAGGGCTACCACGTATCCCCCGGCGCATTCTGCTTCATTCGTCCTACGCTGGACTACAAAATGAGCCCTACGGGATTTACCCCCGTTTTGGTGCGAGGACACCTGACCACCCTGCGAGACAAGCTGATCCTCTTCGCCCGGTCAGGGCTGGAGTTTGCCTGCCTGTGCAACTTCCCCGACGTCCGTGATCTCCCCCCCGAGGAGTTTGTGTCCCTGCTTCGGGACGACTGCCATTGCATAGGCGTTGCCTGCGGCTTCAACTATTTCTTCGGCAAGGGGGCATCGGGAAACACCTCCCACCTGCTGGAGGCCTTTGGGCGGGATCATGTCTTCGTTCAGCCCGAAATGACCTTGGACGGCATGACGGTCAGCTCCTCCCGCATCCGCGCCTGTTTGGAGCAGGGTGACACTGAAACCGCCGAGCGCATGCTGGGGCGCCCCTACTCTTTGGACACCAACGTGGTCCACGGCAAGCGTCTGGGTCGCACCCTGGGCTTCCCCACCGCCAATCAATACTTCCCCGCCGAGCGCGCCATCCCCTCTCGGGGCGTGTACGCCGTTCTGTGCCATACCCCCTACGGCGTGTTCCCCGGTGTCTCCAACGTGGGCATCCGTCCCACCACCGACAGCCACGGCCGTGTCAACTGCGAGACCCACATCATCGGTATGACGGGGGATCTTTACGGTCGCCGCATCCGTGTGGAATTTCTCTCCAAGCTGCGTGACGAACAAAAATTCAACGGTGTGGAGGAGCTGGTCGAGGCCATCCGCCGAGACGCCGAAAATGCCGTAGCCGTCGCCACCGCCCGAGGGCTTATCTGATCCCTACGTTCAATCTATCCGAAAGGAGTACGCCGCCATGACTGCTGACACCCGTCCCGTCCATTCGGGGTCTTACCGTCCCGGTCGGCGTACCCTTTTGCTTTTCCTGTGCCTGACCTTGACCCTGTCGGCGCTCCTGTCGGCAGCCGTCCTCCCCACACAGGCCGAGGATGCCCCCGCCTCCACCGACGTGGGCGTAGTTCTGCTTTTGAATCTGGAGAACAACCTCGTCCTCTACGAGAAGGAGGCGGACACCCCCGTATATCCCTCCTCATCGGTCAAGATCATGATGGGCCTTCTGGCCTGCCGCGGCCTGTATGACCGCCTGAACGAGACTGTGACCGTCTCCTCCGCCATGGTGGCGGGGGTCACGGGACGAAGCCTTCATCTGGCAGACGGAGAAATCCTCACGGTTCGTGATCTGCTCTACGCCGCCATCTGCGGCGGCTACAACGACGCCGCCGCCGTGGTCGCCTGTCTGACGTCGGGATCTGTGGCCGCCTTCGTGGAGGACATGAACGAGGAGGCAGAGAGGCTGGGCGCTCTCCATACCCGCTACACCAACCCCACGGGACTTCACGATCCCGCCATGGCCACCACCGCCCGTGATCTGGCCATCATCGCCCGTGAGGCCTACGGAAACGAGCTGTACATGCTCATCAGCTCCAGCCGCACCTACACCATCCCCGCCACCAACGTGTCCGAGTCGCGCCTGTTTTCCAACCGCAATTCCCTCATATCCGACAGCAGTCAGAACTACTACAACGGCTACTGCGCGGGCATGAACGCCGGTATGACCGACGAGGGAGGCTGGTGCGTGGTCACGGTCTGCGAGCGAAACGGCGCTTCCAATCTCTGCGTCATCCTGCGGGGTCTTGACGTGGCCTCGGGAGAGCTGATCCCCGCCTATGTACAGACCAATCGTCTGCTCTCTTGGGCAAACCGCAGCTACGGCTACCGCACCGTCCTCTCCGCCGGAGAAACGCTGGAGCGGCAAAAGGTGAATATGACCGGCATCAGCAAATCCAAGGCCGACATTGTCCCCGCCGAGGATCTGAAGATCTATCTCCCCGCCGATCTGGACGTGGAGGGTCAGCTGGAATACCATTTGATTCTGGACGGAGACGGCCTGACCGCTCCCCTCACAGCCGGTGATATCGTGGGTACGGTCACCGTTTCCTACCGTGGCCGCATCGTGGGCAAAGCCCCCCTCACCGTCACCGAGGATTTCTCACAAAGTGGGTTTTTGAAGTTGCTCCGAGGATTCAAAGGCTATCTCATGGGACGAGCCTTCTGGCTCGCTCTCCCCATATTCGCCCTTATGCTCCTTCCCTACCTCTACGTAACGGGAGGCTCCCGTGGCCGCTACGGTCTTCGGACGGTACGGAGGCGAAAGAAGATACGGTACATGAAAAGACATCTGTAAATTGGGGTTTATCGGGGAGATTGATATATGTACTTTTCTCTCCGTGTCGAGAGAAAAGTACCAAAAGAGCGCCACGCAAGGGAGGCCCCCGTGGTGCCTCCCTTACGGAACCCACCACCTGTGCGCGCGACCCC
>JAFXJW010000002.1 GCA_017532045.1 Clostridia bacterium
AGCAACTATCAACGGAAATGGTGGTTGGATGTTTTTCACAGAGAATGGCATTGAATTCTATCCTCACAAGATAAATATTTCAACAAAAGAAATCGTAATACCGACAAATACAATAGAATCGGTGAAAACCAATAAAAATCAAATTTTAGTTAGTGCAAATGGTAAAACCATTGCAATAGTTGTTTCTCACAACAAGGAGTGGAAAAAGCAAATCGAAGACGCTTTGACGCTTTCTTGAAATCAAATACATAGACCTCGTTTACGCGCATGGAGCAGCGCCCCGGAAGACAGCGGTCAAGTGCAGCTCCCATTATTGCCAAGGGATAAGTCTATTAGTTTACATAGCTTCGTTTGCAAGTATGGCGCGAAAGCCCGACAGATCTCGGATAACCTTCTGCGCCCATCATCACCAAGGGATAGGTCTATCCTCTTGCCTTGGACCACAGCTCGCTTTCGAAAAACGCCATGGGAATCAATCCACGCAAACAAAACACCACCGATTTTCGGTGGTGTTTTGTTTATACAGGAGCTTTATTTCTCGGGATCCATATACCTCCACATGATGGTGAAGTAGTTCACCCCCGACCACACGGTGAAGAGCAGGGTCAGAGCGCCTGCCGTATAGGTGATGGGCACGTTGGCCACCCACCAGACGGGAAGGAAGCCGTTCACGAAGGGGATGGCGTACAGGGCGGGCTCGATGAAGACAGAGCTGATAAAGACGATCTGCACCACGGTCTTGATCTTACCCAGCAGATTGGCGGCGACCACGGCTCCCGCCGAGGTGGAGGCCACCAGACGCAGGGAGGTCACGGCCAGCTCGCGGAATATGACCACCAAAAGAACCAGAGTGAAGAACAGACGGAGGAATCCTTCGTCCGCGCGGTACACGATTACCGCCAGAGCGCCGATGACCATGAATTTGTCGGCCAGGGGGTCCATGAGCTTACCGAAGTCGGTGACCAGACCGTATCTGCGGGCGATCTTGCCGTCCAGCATATCCGTCACCGAGGCGGCGATGAAGATGGCCACGCCGATGAGGCCGCTGAGGAGGGGAGACATGACCGAGGAGGGAAGCATCATCACAGCGATGAACACGGGCACGAGGCACACGCGGAGGACGGTCAGCTTATTGGGTAGATTCATGCCTTTTTTCTTTTCTGTGGACATGGGAGGTCACCTCGTTTTTCAGATTGGGACGTTACTTTGGGGGATGAAGGCTTGGGGAAATTCCTTATGTGTTCTCGGGATTCATGGCAAAGCCGTACACGTCGTAGTCCACGACCTCGCGAATCTTGACCTTGACCATGGAGCCGGGCATGATCCTCTCCTCGCCGTTGTAGCGGAAGAACACTTTGCCGTCGATGTCGGGGGCGTCCTCGGAGGAGCGGCCGTAGTAGCACTCGTTGACGGGGTCGTAGGCCTCGCAGAGAACCGTGATGACGGATCCGATACGGGACTCGTTTCGGGCGGTGTTGATGTTGAGCTGGGTGCGCATGAGGATGTCCATACGATCCTGCTTCACCTGCTCGTCGATCTGATTTTCGAAGTCGTAGGCGGGAGTGCCCTCCTCACGGGAGTAGGTGAACACGCCGGCGTGCTCGAACTTCTGCTCGGTGATGAAGTCGGCCAGCTCGTTGAAATCCTCCTCGGTCTCTCCGGGGAAGCCCACGATGAAGGTGGTGCGGATGACCATGCCCTCCACGGAGCGGAGCTTTTTCAGCACCTCCCTTATGGTTCGGCCGTCCCCGTGGCGGTTCATGGCCTTGAGCATACGGTCACTGATGTGCTGGAGGGGGAGGTCGATGTATTTCAAGAGGCGGGGATTGGTCTTGAACTCCTCGATCAGCTCGTCGGTGATCTTGTCGGGGTAGCAGTAGAGGATGCGGATCCAAGGGATATTCGTCTCCTCGGTGATCCTGCGGATCAGCTCGGCCAGGGCGTAGCGGCCGTAGAGATCCTTGCCGTAGCGGGTGGTGTCCTGCGCTACCAGAGTCAGCTCCTTGATACCAAGGGCGTCCATGTCCTTGGCCTCGGCCATCACGTCCTCTATGGGACGGGAGCGGAAGCGGCCTCGGATGGAGGGGATGGCGCAGTAGGCGCAACGGTTGTCACAGCCCTCGGCGATCTTCAGGTAGGCGGCGTAGTCGGGGGTGGTCAGCACACGGTCGCCGCCCAGACGGACGGTGTTTTTGTCCTCAAAGGAGCGATACTTCTCGGAGGCGGGGACGTTTTTGCGCTTGGACTGCTTTTCCACGGCCTGAATGGCTTCCACGATGTTGTGGATGCTGCCCACGCCCAGAAGGGCGTCCACCTCGGGCATTTCCTCCAGGATCTGCTCACGGTAGCGCTCGGCCAGGCATCCTGTGACGATGATACCCTTCAGGGAGCGATTCTCCTTGAGCCAGGCCTCGTCCAGAATGTTATCAATGGCCTCCTGCTTGGCGCTCTCGATGAAGGCGCAGGTATTGATGATGATGATGTCCGCATCTATGTCCTCCGAGGTCAGCTCGTAGCCGGCGGCTACCACCTCGTGGAGCATGACCTCGGTGTCCAGCTGGTTCTTGGGGCAACCGAGGGAAATGAATCCGATCTTCATATATATAACCATGGCTTTCGCTTTGCGAAAGCTTCCTTTCTTGCGGAATTGTGGTTGGTTTTGCGGAGCAAAATCGCCATCGCGACCATGGCGAAGGCCACAAAACGCTGTTTGAAAGATTCATCTTTCAAACATATATTTCTTTCGATTGGGGATTGGCGTACTTATACAATTTATATGATACCACAAAAAAAGGGAAATGTCAAGGCAGGAAGAAAAACTTTCGTACCGTAAAGAAAAAAGCCTTGACTTTACAAGGGCTTTATGGTATCAAATGGAATACGTTACATACGATGATCTTGTTAAGATTGCTATGTTGATTATGGTCATTATCTCTTGTTATCTGCAATAGATGAAGAATTATGAAGATTTCTCCCAAGGCCTTGCGCCGGGTCGGCTTTTGTGGTATAATAAGATGTCGAAAAATGCGACAAGCATCCAAAGGAGGCGATCCCTATTTCTTTTCTTGAAGCATTCATCGAGGCCACCGCATGGGGCATGGAGAAGCCCCGCGCCTATGGCTTCTTTCACCTCATTTTCACCCTTGTCGGCCTGGCCGTCTGTGTCCTCTTGGCCTACCTGCTCCGAGGCGCGGGCAAGCGCGGCAACCGGGCGGTTCTGCTCTCGGTCGGTGTGTTTCTCGCCGTCACCGAGGTCTACAAGCAGCTTTTCTACTACTACCATATCGGGGATCACAGCTACCAGTGGTGGATCTTCCCCTTCCAGCTCTGCTCGGGGCCCATGTACCTCTGCCTCATCGCGCCCTTTCTGAAGGAAGGGAAGGTGCAGTCGGCCATGTACCATTTCATGACCACCTTCAATCTCTTGGGTGGCCTCATGGCCTTCATCGAGCCCTCGGGCATCGTGCATGAGTACTGGACGCTGACCCTCCACGCATTCATCTGGCACATGATGCTGATCTTCGTGGGCTTCTACCTCATCGCGTCGGGACGGGGAGCCAAGACCATGAAGGAATACCGCTCCTCGGTGGTGCTGTTTCTGGTTCTGGCGGCGATTGCCTTTATCATCAACCTGATCTTCTGGATCCCCGCAGAGGGGGACATCAGGATGTTCTACGTAGGCCCCGCCATCTCCCCCCTGCTGGTCTTCAAGCAGATCGCCGAGACCTGCGGCTGGTACGTCAACACCCCCATCTACCTGGCGGCGGTGTCCCTCGGGGCGTATCTGGTGTTCTTGCCCGTGTATCTGCGGGAGCGGAAGAAGGGGCAGGCATTACTGAGGAAATGATTATTCAAGCAGAGTCGGGCTCGCGCTCGGCTCTGTTTTGCCCTCGGAATCTCACGCAATCGGTGGACATTTTCGTGGAAGACCGCATGAATATTGGCATCCGCCGCGCCTGTTACGGAGGAAGCCCCTCAATAAATAAGAACGACGGAGAGCGCTCTCGGCTCCCCGTCGCTTTTTTTAGTGGTGATGATGATGTCCGCCACATCCCTCGGGAGGGGGCGTTACGCGACACTCGGTCTCGGCGCAGGTCTCGTCGGGGGTCTCGGTCTCGATGGTGGCGTGAGTGATGCCGTGCCCTACAAGCTCGGTGCGGATGGCCACCTTGGCGGCGGCGGGATCACCCTTTACCACGGCGTGGAGGGTGGCGTAGTGGCGGCCTCCGTCCAGACTGCGGACGTGGATATGGTGGACACTCGAAACACCCTCCAAGGCGGCGAGATGCTGAGCCAGCTCCTCCACCGAGATGCCGTCGGGGGTCTTTTCCAGAAAGAGATTGGTGATCTCCTTGAGGTTGCCGAGGGCATGGATCAGAATAAAGACCGCCACGCCAATGGACATGAGGGGATCCAGGAACACCCAGTCCGTAAAGCGCATGACCACGGCGCCGATCAGTACGACCACCCAGCCCAGCACGTCCTCCAGCATGTGGAGGTTGACAGCCTTTTGATTCAGGGAATCCCCGTGGCGAGTGAAGATGGCGGCGGCCAGATTGACGATGACGCCCACCACGGCAAAGATCAGCATGCCGTCGTAGTGGATGGGGGAGGGGGTGAGCAGGCGCAGGACGGCGTTGTAGATGACGATGCAGGAGCCCGCCAGCAGAATGACGGTGGTGATGAGTCCCCCCAGCACCGAGTAGCGGATATAGCCGTAGGTGTGGGTGACGTCGGGCTGCTTGCGGCTCTTGCGCTCCAGAAAGAAGGAGCAGCCGATCCCTGCCGCATCCCCCAGATCGTGGAGGGCGTCGGAGAGGATGGCCACGCTGCCCGTGTAGAGGCCGCCGATCAGCTCAAAGACCGAAAAGCTGAGGTTGAGCAGGAAGGCAACCAGGATGCGAGCAGCGGAGGTGGGGGAAGGCTGATGATGGTGGTGATGACCGTGATGACCGTGATGGTGGGACATGAAGACCTCCTTGTGCAAAACGGTGGACTGGAAACAGTATAGCAGAAAATCGGGGGAAAGTCAAGTTTCTTTGGGAAATCCCTTGCCATAACCGCCATTGTATGCTATAATGGTGTAAAATGCAACTCAACGAAAGAGAGGCCATATACCATGCTTTCCTTTGCCAGCGACTACGTGGAGGGCGCCCATCCCGCCATTCTTCAGCGATTTATAGAAACCAATCTGGTCAAGCAGGCGGGCTACGGCTCCGACGAGTACACCGCCTCCGCCAGAGAGAAGATCAAGGCCGCCTGCGGATGTCCCCATGCCGACGTGTGGTTCCTGACGGGCGGCACCCAGGCCAATCAGGTCGTCATAGACTCCCTGCTCCACAGCTACGAGGGGGTGGTGGCCGCCGTCACGGGGCACATCGCCGCCCACGAGGCGGGAGCCATCGAGTTCACGGGGCACAAGGTGCTGACCATTCCCCAGTACGCAGGGAAGATGACCGCCGCCGACCTCAAGGCCTATTTGGTGACCTATCATGCCGATGAGTCCGCCGAGCATATGGTACGCCCCGGCGCGGTCTACATCTCCCACCCCACCGAGTACGGCACTCTCTACACCAAGGCCGAGCTGGTTGCCATCCGTGCCGTTTGTGACGAGTATGAGATCCCCCTGTTTCTGGACGGCGCGCGGCTGGGGTACGGTCTTGCTGCCCCCGATACCGACGTGACCCTCCACGATCTCTGCGACCTTTGCGACGTGTTCTACATCGGCGGTACCAAGGTGGGCGCCTTGTGCGGTGAGGCGGTGGTGTTTTCCCGCCGCAAGGCCCCGAAGCATTTCCTCTCCATCATCAAGCAGCACGGCGCTTTGGTAGCCAAGGGACGGTTGCTCGGCATCCAGTTTGATACCCTGTTTACCGATGATCTCTACATGACCATCAGCCGTCACGCCATCCGTATGGCTCAGCTGATGCGCTCCATCTTCCGTGAAAAGGGTTACGAGTTCTTCATGGAGACCACCACCAACCAGATCTTCATCACCCTGACGGATGAGCGCAAGGCCGAGCTGGAGAAGGGGTGCGTCCTAAGCTTTTGGGAGAAGCCCGACCCTCATCACACCGTGGTGCGCTTTGCCACCAGCTGGGCCACCACCGAGGAGGATATTCGAGCTCTGGAGGCCATCCTGTAAGGGGTAACCTCGGAAGGGGGCGCCGTCGAGAGATGAAAAAGGGTTGATCCCGTATCAGGCACGCTCCGCGCAAGCGGGGCGTGCTTTTATGCATAAATGGAATTGCGGCGGGGGGGATTTTGTGCTTGGCATAAAAAATTTTTCTTAACCCCCTTGACAAGCACCGCAAATTGTGCTATAATACGCCCAATCGAATAAAAAGCAAAGGCTGTGACGAAGACGGTCGAGGTTGAGAGCATCCAGAGAGTCGGTGGTTGGTGTGAACCGATTGTATCCCCTGTAAGACCCATCCCTTCCGAGCCGGAGGACTTGAACCCGCCTGCCCACGGCAGACCCAAGTAGAGACTCCCGTGAATGCCGCGTGAGAGCATAGGAATTACAGGATTCCGAAGAGTGGCGTCGATCCCGACGCAATTTGAGTGGTACCGCGAGTGTTTAGCACCCGTCTCAAAGTGTTTTGAGACAGGTGTGTTTTTTTATTCGTAATTTTTCAATCCGGGAGGACAAAACCATGGCAAATGAGAAGACAAATGCCGTTGATCTGGTCAAGCTGCAGGAGGTCGCCATCCGAATCCGCGAAATGCGGGATATTTGCGGCTTTACCCAGGCCGAGATGGCCGAGAAGACCGAGGTCAGCGTGGAGGAGTACCGCCGCTACGAGGCGGGTGAATTGGATTTCCCCTTTTCCTTCATTCACAAGTGCGCTCTTGCCTTTGATATTGGTATTACCGATCTTTTGGAGGGTCGCTCGGCTCATCTGTCCTCCTATACCGTGACCCGTAAGGGGGAAGGACAGGAGACCGCTAAGGAGGCAGGTATCAGCATCATGTCGGTGGCACCCCTGTTCCGCCGGAAGATCGCAGAGCCCTACCGTGTCCGCTACGAGTACGATCCCGCCCTGTAGAACAAGCCCATCCACCTGACTAAGCACGACGGACAGGAGTTCGACTTCGTGCTGGAGGGTAAGCTTAAGGTGCAGGTCGGCTCTAACATCGAGTATCTGGAGGCAGGCGACTGCATCTACTACAACTCCTCCACCCCCCACGGTATGATCGCCGTGGACGGTCAGGACTGCCTCTTTATGGCCGTTGTCCTGCCCGGGGAAAGCGCTCTGTCCCCCGAGCTGGTGCAGGAGTCCCTCCGCCAGATCCACGAGAACGGCGAGGTCAAGACCGCAGAGACCGTCACCACCCCCTTCGTGGATACCGTGGTGGACGAGAAGGGCGCGCTACAGAGCATCTCCTTCAAGAACGAGGACAGCTTCAACTTCGCCTTCGACGTGGTGGATGCCCTCGCCAAGAGAGACCCCGGCAAGCTGGCTATGCTCCACGTCTCCCGTGATCTCACCGAGCGTCGCTTTACCTTCAACGATATGAAGCGCGCCTCCAACCAGGCCGCCAACTACTTCAAGTCTTTGGGCATCAAGAAGGGCGACCGTGTCATGCTGGTGCTGAAGCGCCACTATCAGTTCTGGTTCGCCATTTTGGGTCTCCATAAGCTGGGCGCTATCGCCATCCCTGCTACCAATCAGCTTGTGAAGCACGATCTGGAATACCGCTTCAACGCCGCCGAGGTGTCCGCCATTGTTTGCACCGCCGACGGTGATGTGGCAAATCAGGTGGATCTGGCTCAGGCCGAGGCGCCCTGCCTCAAGACCAAGATTTTGGTGGGCGGCAGCCGTGAGGGCTGGCGGAGCTTTGACGAGGAGTTCCCCCTCTATTCTGCCCACTTCTACCGCACCGAGGATACGCCCTGCGGCGACGATCCCATGATCATGTTCTTCACCTCGGGTACGACGGGTTACCCCAAGATCGCCGCCCATAGCTACAAGTATGCGCTGGGTCACTACATCACCGCCAAGTACTGGCACGGTGTCTCCGAGGACGGCCTCCACTTCACCATCTCGGATACCGGTTGGGGTAAGGCTCTGTGGGGCAAGCTCTACGGCCAGTGGCTGGCCGAGGGCGCCGTCTTCACTTATGACTTCGATCGCTTCGACGCCTCGGTGATCCTGCCCATGTTCGCTAAGTACCAGATCACCACCTTCTGCGCCCCGCCCACCATGCTCCGCATGATGATCAAGGAGGACATCTCCAAATACGATTTCTCCTCCGTCCGTCATATGACCACCGCAGGCGAGGCACTCAATCCCGAGGTCTACCGCCAGTTCGAAAAGGCTACGGGCCTCCAGATCAAGGAGGGCTTCGGTCAGACCGAGACCACCTTGTCCATCGCCAACCTCATGGGCAATCCTCACAAGGTGGGCTCTATGGGTAAGCCCTCGCCCCTGTACGATATGATGCTGGTGGATCCCGACGGTAACCCCGTTCCCGACGGTGAGACGGGCGAGATCGTCATTAAGGTGGGCGACAAGGCGCCCTGCGGTCTGTTCTTGGGCTACTACCGCAATCAGGAAAAGACCGACGAGGTCCTGCACGACGGCTTCTACCATACCGGTGACACCGCCTGGTGCGACGAGGACGGCTTCTACTGGTACGTGGGTCGTGTGGACGACGTGATCAAGTCCTCTGGCTACCGCATCGGGCCCTTCGAGATCGAATCCGTCATCATGGAGCTGCCTTACGTGCTGGAGTGCGGCGTGTCTGCTGTGCCAGACGAGGTGCGCGGTCAGGTAGTCAAGGCCTCCGTGGTGCTGGTGAAGGGAACCGAGCCCACCGAGGAGCTGAAAAAGGAGATCCAGGACTACGTCAAGAAGAACACCGCCCCCTACAAGTACCCCAGAATCGTGGTGTTCCGTGACGAGCTGCCCAAGACCATCAGCGGCAAGATCCAGCGCAACAAGCTGTAAGAGTGTGAAAAATGACGAAAAATTGCCTGCCGTTGCAGGAAATTTTGCGTGATATTACCCAAATAAAACAATTGACAAACAAGCAAAGTTGTGTTATAATTATCTGTATCAAAAGGCATTGACGGAGAGGATGCCTCAACACGGTTTGCAGAGAGATGGCGGTTGGTGAAAGCCATTGACACGGTTGAGGTATTTGTAGCTCCCGAGCCGGACGGAAGAAATCACGGGGACGTGAGAGTAGACCCGTCCCGAACCGGACTGCGTTAGTGTCTACGGGTTGATCGACCCGGCTAAGTGGCGGACCTTCCGCAATTTGAGTGGTACCGCGGGTGCTGTATGAGAATGTATGCGCACTCGTCTCAAAGTAACAACGCTTTGGGACGGGTGCGCTTGTTTCATTTACGGCTAAGCGATACCCGAGAAAGGATTGAACACATGGATCAGACGACCAAGACCCTTGAGACCTCCTCCATGTCGGGATTGGATTTCAAGATCATGGAGATGGCGGGACGTATCCGCGCCCTCCGAGAGATCGAAGGCCTGGAGCCTTCCCAGATGGCCGCCAAGACGGGCATCTCCACCGAGGAGTACCTCCTCTGCGAGAGCGGCGAGCGAGACTTGAACTTTGCGTTCATTTACCGCTGTGCGCTGGCCCTCAACGTCAACGTCACCGAGATCATCGAGGGCTACAGCCCCAAGCTGAAGTCCTACACCGTCACCCGCGCAGGCGCGGGTCAGGAGATCGCCAAGGCTCACGGCATGGTGTACTACAACATGGCCTACGCCTTCCAGAACCGTATCGCTGAGCCCCTGTTCGTGCGCTCTGCCTACTCCGAGGAGGCTCAGCACAAGGATATTGAGCTGACCACCCACGCAGGTCAGGAGCTGGACATCGTCATTGAGGGTAAGCTCATGGTGCAAGTGGGCGAGCATACCGAGGTGCTGAGCGCAGGCGACACCATTTACTACGATTCGGATACCCCTCACGGCATGATCGCCGTGGGCGGTCAGGACTGCGTATTCTACGCCATCGTCCTTAACCCCACGGGGGAGCCCATTCCCGAGCTGGCTCCCGCCGAGGCTATGCCCGCTGTCAGGAAGGAGGCTGCTCGCCGTGACGAGAGGGACGACCGTGACCGCATCTGGCGCAAGTTCATCGACGTCACCGAGAATGCGCTGGGTACGCCTACCTCTATTACCTTCAAGAATACCGATAAGTTTAACTTCGCCTTCGATCTGGTGGATGCTCTGGCCGATAAGAACCCCGATAAGCTGGCCATGCTCCACGTTTCCAAGGATCACACCGAGCGCCGCTTCACCTTTAAGGACATGAAGCGCGCCTCCGCCCAATGCGCCAACTACTTCAAGTCTCTGGGTATCAAGAAGGGCGACCGTGTCATGCTGGTGCTGAAGCGCCACTACCAGTTCTGGTTTGCTATGCTGGGTCTGAACAAGCTGGGCGCTATCGCCATCCCTGCCACCAACCAGCTCCAGGAGCATGACTTTGAGTACCGCTTCCAGTCCGCAGGTGTCTCTGCCATCCTGTGTACGGCCGACGGCGACACCGCCCATCAGGTGGACATTGCCGCCAGAAATTGCCCCACCCTTAAGCATAAGATCATCGTCAACGGTGAGCGGGAGGGCTGGCGCACCTTCGACGAGGAGTACACCCTGTATTCCTCCCACTACAACCGCACCGAGGATGCTCCCTGCGGAGACGACCTCCTGCTTATGTTCTTTACCTCGGGTACCTCGGGGTATCCCAAGATCGCGGCTCACAGCCACAAGTACCCTCTGGGTCACTTCCATACCGCCCGCTACTGGCACAATGTGGAGCCCGACGGCCTCCACCTGACCATTTCGGATACGGGCTGGGCCAAGTCCATGTGGGGTAAGCTCTACGGACAGTGGCTCTGCGAGGCGGCTACCTTCGTCTACGATTTCGATCGTTTTGACGCCGCCGACATCCTGCCCATGTTCGCAAAGCATAACATCACCACCTTCTGCGCTCCTCCCACCATGCTCCGCATGATGATCAAGGAGGATATTTCCAAGTACGATCTCTCCTCGGTGCGCCACATGACCACCGCAGGAGAAGCCCTCAATCCCGAGGTCTACCGCCAATTCGAGAAGGCCACGGGACTCCAGATCCTGGAGGGCTTCGGTCAGTCCGAGTCCACCATGATCATTGGTAACCTGACGGGCGCTCCCCACAAGATCGGCTCTATGGGTAAGCCCGCCCCCATTTATCAGGTGGAGCTTCACGATGCCGATGGCAAGCCCGTTGCTGTGGGTGAGACGGGTGAGATCGTCATCCGTGTGGCCGACGGCGCTCCCTGCGGCCTGTTCACGGGTTATTACAATGCTCCCGATAAGACCGCCGAGGTCTGGCACGACGGCTACTACCATACCGGTGATACCGCATGGAAGGACGAGGACGGCTTCTACTGGTTCGTGGGCCGTGTGGACGACGTGATCAAGTCCTCGGGCTACCGCATCGGGCCCTTCGAGATCGAGTCGGTCATCATGGAGCTTCCTTACGTGCTGGAGTGCGGCGTGTCCGCCGAGCCCGACGAGGTACGGGGTCAGGTGGTCAAGGCCTCCATCGTGCTGGTGAAGGGAACAGAGCCCACCGAGGAGCTGAAGCGGGAGATCCAGAAGTATGTCAAGGAGCGCACCGCTCCCTACAAGTATCCCCGTATCGTGGTCTTCCGTGACGAGCTTCCCAAGACCACCAGCGGCAAGATCAAGCGCAATATGCTCTGATGGGGGAGGGAACTCTCATGCATCCTCTCAAGCGTCTGACCATCCTCTGCGGTCACTACGGCAGCGGTAAGACCAACGTGGCGGTGAATATCGCCGCCGAGCTGAAAAAGGCCTGCGACACCGTGACCGTGGCGGATCTGGATATCGTCAACCCCTACTTCCGTACCAAGGACAGCGAGTCCTTCTTTGCGGAGCAGGGCATCCGCCTCATCTGCTCGGCCTACGCCAACAGTAACGTGGATATTCCCGCTCTTCCCCAGGAGATGTACGCCATCACCGATGATCGCTCCATGACCGCCGTTCTGGACATCGGTGGCGATGACAGAGGGGCTTTGGTGCTGGGTCGCCTTGCCCCCAAGATAATTGCGGAGGGTGACTATGAGATGCTTATGGTCATCAACTGCTACCGCCCCCTGACCCGTGACGCCGCTTCCACCCTGGAGGTGATGCGGGAGATCGAGTATGCAGGCGGCATCCCCTTTACGGGTCTCGTGAACAACTCCAATCTGGGAGCCGTTACCACCGCCGAGGATATCCTTGCCTCCCGAGAGTATGCCGAGGAGGTGTCAAGACTGTCGGGGCTTCCCCTGGTCATGACCTCGGTGCGGCAGGATCTCTATCCCGCCGTGGAAGGGAAGGTTCCAAATGCATTCCCCCTGGGGCTGCAGAAGAACAAGTATCTGTAATCTCGTATCAGTTTTGAGAAAAGAGTTCTTGTTTTAAAAGTTTTTGAAGATTATCAAGAAACTTTTTTCAAAAAGTTTCTTGATTGGGGTTTGGGGCAAAGCCCCAAGTCAAACATAAGGAGTAAACATAATGGCAAAGTGTAAACTGACATTCAAAACCGACAACTGCAAGGGCTGCGGTCTTTGCGTGGACGTCTGTCCCAAGCACGTGCTGGCGCTGGCTGAGGATCAGATCAACAAGAAGGGTCACCACCCCGTGGTGGCGCTGAACATCGAGGACTGCATCGGATGCGCCTTCTGCGCCACCATGTGTCCCGATTGCATCATCAAGGTAGAGAAAGGAGAGTGACCGACATGGCAGATAAGGTACTTATGAAGGGTAACGAGGCCATTGCGGAGGCCGCCATCATTGCGGGCTGCCGACACTACTTCGGTTACCCCATCACCCCCCAGACCGAGATCGCGGCCTACATGGCCAAGCGGCTGCCCAAGATCGGCGGCGTGTTCCTCCAGGCAGAGTCCGAGGTCGCGGCCATCAATATGGTCTACGGCGTGGCCGCCACCGGCACCCGTGTCATGACCTCCTCCTCCTCCCCCGGAATCTCCCTCAAGAGCGAGGGCCTGTCCTATCTGGCCGGCGCTGACCTGCCCTCCCTGGTGGTCAACGTTCAGCGTGGCGGACCCGGTCTCGGCGGTATCCAGCCCTCCCAGGCCGACTATTTCCAGGCCACCAAGGGCGGCGGTCATGGCGACTTCCACATGATCGTGCTGGCCCCCTCCTCGGTGCAGGAGATGGCCGAGCTGACGGTTCACGGCTTTGATCTGGCCGACAAGTACCGCATGACCTCCATGATCCTGGCTGACGGTACTATGGGTCAGATGATGGAGCCCGTGGCTCTGGACGAGCTGAAGGTGGGCGAGGTTGTTGAGAAGCCTTGGGCCACCACCGGTACCAAGCTGGAAAGAACCCACAATATCGTCAACTCCTTGTCCCTCGTTCCCGAGGAGCTGGAGGAGCTGAATTACGCTCGCTACGACCGTTACAAGGTCATTGAGGAGAACGAGGTCATGTACGAGACCTACCGCATGGAGGATGCCGAGATCTGCATCGCCGCCTTCGGTATCGCCTCCCGCGTCTCCCGCAACGCCGTGGATGCCGCCCGCGAGATGGGCATCAAGGTGGGCATGATCCGTCCCATCACCCTGTGGCCCTTCCCCAAGAAGGTGTTCAAGGATTCTTTGGCTACCTGCAAGGCCTACATTTCGGTGGAGCTGTCCATGGGTCAGATGATCGAGGACGTCATGCTGGCCACTGAGGGTAAGGCTCCCGTCACCCTTTGCAACCGCGTCGGCGGTATGATCCCCTCCCCCGAGCAGGTGCTGGAGAGCAT
>JAFXJW010000028.1 GCA_017532045.1 Clostridia bacterium
AACGGCATCGTCAACGTCACCGCCTGCGACAAGGGCACCGGTAAGGAGCAGCACATCACCATCACCTCCTCCTCCAACATGAGCCAGGCCGATATCGACAAGGCCATCAAGGACGCCGAGCGCTTCGCCGAGGAGGACAAGAAGGCCAAGGAGGCTGTGGAGACCAAGAACCGTGCCGACTCCATGATCTTCCAATCCGAGAAGACCTTAAGCGAGCTGGGTGACAAGGTTTCCGAGGCGGACAAGGCTGACGTGAAGGACGCCATCGAGAAGCTGAAGTCCACCGTAGCCGGCGGAAACACCGAGGACATCAAGGCTGATACCGAGGCTCTGGAGAAGGCCTTCTACAAGCTCTCCGAGAAGCTCTACGCACAGGCCAATCCTCAGGGCGACCCCAACATGGGCTACGATCCCAACATGGGTGCGGGTGGCGGCGACGGCACCTACTACGACGCCTCCTACGAGGACAACACCAACAAGTAATTCCCTGCCCATAGGGGCAGATGATCCAAACGTAGCGGGAAAGGGAAAAATTGCCCTTTCCCGCAAAGGCGTTTTCATGAATGCAAAATTCAAAATGCAAAATCAGGGAGCGGACAGAACGGCCAAAGGGGCTTTTTGCAAAAAGCCCCTCTGGACCCCCCAAAAACCTTTAACAAATTAATCATTACTTACCAATGACTAATCAATGTTTTAAAAGTTTTGGGAGATTCCAAAGAACCTTTTTTTAAAAGGTTCTTTGGTGGGGGTGTAGGGGGCAAAGCCTCCTATAAACCCCGATTTTGCACTTCGCATTTTGAATTTTGGACTTATTTTGCACCTACCGAAAGGAACGTATAAAGCATGGCACAGAGAGACTACTACGAGGTACTGGGCCTCGACAAGAGCGCCGATGCGGACGCCATCAAGCGGGCATACCGTCAGCTGGCCAAGAAATACCACCCCGACCTGAACCCCGGCAACGCCGAGGCAGAGAAAAGCTTCAAGGAGGTCAACGAGGCCTACTCCGTCCTTTCGGATGCTGACAAGAAGGCCAAATACGACCAGTTCGGCCATGCGGCCTTTGATCCCACCGCAGGAGCGGGCGGGGGCTACGGCGGCGGCTTTGGCGGCGGCTTCGGTGATTTCGGTGACTTCGGTGATATTTTCAGCAGCATTTTCGGCGGCGGCTTTGGCGGCGGCACTCAACGCAGAAACGGCCCTCAACGGGGCGACGACGTGGGCGTGCGAGTGACCCTGACCTTTGAGGAGGCCGCCTTCGGTTGCAAAAAGGACGTGTCCTACAACCGCCTCCACAAGTGTCCCACCTGTAACGGAACAAGAGCAGAGGCAGGCACCACCGCCGAGACCTGTCCCGACTGTAGGGGCGCAGGCCAGCGGGTGATCAATCAGCGCATGGGCGGCATGACCTTCCAGACCAAGACCACCTGTGAGAAGTGCCGCGGCACGGGCAAGTACATCAAAACACCCTGTCAAAAATGCCGTGGAATGGGTTTGGAGCGGGAAAACCGCAAGCTCACCGTGTCCATCCCCGCCGGTATCGACAACGGAGAGCGCATCGCCCTACGGGGACAGGGCTGTGACGGCAAGAACGGCGGCCCTGCGGGAGATCTGGTGATCGAGGTATCCGTCCGCTCCCACAATATCTTTGAGCGTGACGGCGCCAATATCTACTGTGAGGTACCCATCACCGTGACCGAGGCCACTCTGGGCGCTGAGATCGACATCCCCACACTGGAGGGCACCGTCAAGCACAAGATCGACGAGGGTACACAGCCCGGCGCCGTCTTCACCTTGCGTGGCAAGGGTATTCCCTACGTCAATGATCGAAGCAACCGCCATGGCGACCTGATCTTCACCGTCAACGTGGAGATCCCCCGAGGCCTGTCCGACAAGCAGAAGGCGGCTCTCCGGGAGTTCGCCAATGCCTGCGGTGAGAAAAACTACACCAAAAAAGGCAAGTTCACAAAGAGCTTTAAGAAGAAGGAGAAATAAGCCATGACCGAGAACAGGGAGCTGGAAAAGCTCATTGACGAGGATTACGTCTGCGAGGACTACGGCGAGGTGCAGGTCTGGACGCAGGTAAAGGTCACGGTTCCCCTCCGTGAATTGGATGACCTTGTGGCGGTCATGAGCATGATCAACAACAACCTCATGATCGAGGATTACAGCGACATTGACGTCAACCTGAAAACCTGCTACGGCGACCTCATCGACGAGAAGATCCTCAATGCCAACAAGGACATTGCCTCTGTGTCGATCTTTGTTCCCTCGGATCGCTCCTACATGGACGATCTGGCCTATATCCGTCAGCGGTGCGAGGATCTGAGCCTCCACGCCGAGGTAGAGCTGGTAGGCGTCAACGAGGAGGACTGGGCCAACTCCTGGAAGCAGTACTACAAGCCTGTCAAGATCGGGGAGAGGATCGTCATCTGCCCTGCCTGGGAGAAGTACACCCCCGCTGAGGACGAGCTGGTCATCCGCATGGATCCCGGCATGGCCTTTGGCACGGGTACTCACGAAACGACCCGTCTGGTCATCCGGCTTCTGGAGAAGTACACCAAAGCCGGCCAGCGGATGCTGGACGTGGGCACGGGCACGGGCATTCTGGCCATTTGTGCTTCCCGTCTGGGTGCTGAGCTCTGCCGTGCGTATGACATCGACCCCACCGCCGTCCGTGTGGCTCGTGAGAACATCAAAGACAGCGGTCTCTGCAACGTCACCTGCGATCAGTCGGATCTGCTCAAGCAGGTCTCCCTGGAGGGTGGACAGTACGATCTGGTCTGCGCCAACATCGTGGCCGACATCATCATCCGCATGACCCCCGACGTGGGCAAATACATGAAGGATGACGCCGTTCTGCTGGCTTCGGGCATCATTGCCGAGCGTTGCGACGACGTGGTGGCCTGCTTTGAGGAAGGCGGCTTCAAGGTAGTGGAGAAGCTCACCGACAACGATTGGTGCGGCCTGGCGGTCATGAAGAAATAAAAAATACAGGGAATCCCGAAGGGGATTCCCTGTATTTTTTTGGGGGGGCAGGGCAGGGGTTTCACCCCTGCACCCCACCTAAACCCTTTTTGCAAAAAGGGTTTAGGAATCCTAAAAACCTTTAAAAACATTTGCTTTAAAAGGTTTTGGAGATCCAAGAACCTTTTCTCAAAAGGTTCTTGGCGGGTGTAGGGCAGAGCCCTACAATTTAACGTTCCAACGGCAAAACACGCCCCGCCAATGGCGGGGCGTTCACTATTTTTCGATCAGCCTTTAGCCCCGATCTCATCCGTCTCGGTCTCGACGGACTTTTGATACAGATAATACTCCCCGTCCTTCTCCAGTACAATAAGGTAGTCCTCCTTGTTCCTCACGGCATACACGATATAAGTATGCTCATGGGGGACGGTGGGTGTGCCGTCGGGAGGCATGACAGGCACAGTCTCTCCCTCCTCGGCATCGGGGGGGAGGGTCTCCTCGGCAGTGGTCATAAGCGTACCGTCCTGCTTGACCTGTCCCTTCACCTTGTCGATGGGATACTCCTTGAGGGTCATATTCTTCCCCCCCATGACACCCACCAGAACGTAGGTCTCTTCTTCATAGACAAGAACCTCGTGGTTGCTGTTCTCGCCCCACTCGGCCACCTCCCGCCAGGAGCGGAAGCCCACCAAGTAAATGCCTACGATGAGCGCCCCCAAAAGAACGAAAGCGACAATGGCACGAAGGGTGAAGAACGCGGGCTTTTGCTTCGGTTGATTTTGTTGATCCATACTACACCTCACTCATGAGAAATAAGACCCAGTCGATCCATCCAGTAGATGACGTGGGAGGCAAAACCGTGGTTACAGCTGGCATCTTCGCTGACCAGCTCCCAAAGGGTACCGGTCTGGTCCGCCATATAAGTAAAATAACCCTTAATATTATCGTATAGCTCATCCTTCAGGCCGTAGCGGTCCAACAGATCCAGCCGCAGGTAGTTGCCGATGAAGGCGTTGGCAGGCCATATCTCGGGGTAGGCGCCCTTGGCGGCACGGTCATGGCCGAAATCGTGAACGAGGGTATTCCACAGCCACGGATGGCTCTCGGGGGTGGCCACGTTACAGAAAAAGGCGTAATACTGGCAGGACTCGGTGCGCTCCCCCGACAGCACCAGCTCTCCGTCACGACGGTAGGCGTTGTCACAAAAGAAGCCCGACTCGGTCATGGCCATCTCGTTGATTACTCTACGGAGGGCAGCAGCCTTCTGTATGAGAGCCTCGTCCCCGTAGAGCTTACCCAGACCGTCCAGCATGTAGGCGTAGAGCATATTGGAGGCAAAGGAGACGTCCTGGGTCAGCTCGTTGGACTTGGACCACTCGAGGAACACCCAAGACTCCAGCTTCTCAAGCAGGCCGTACTCGTTCTCGTATTTCTTGAAGAAATCCATGAGGGCGTACATCTTTTCCTTGGCGCCCTCCACGAATTCACGATCCCCCGTGCGGGCAAAATACTCGCACAGCTCCACGGCGTACCACATGGCCCAGTTGGGAATGTAAATGGCGTCGTAGTGATCCGAGGGGTAACACATGGGGAGCATACCCTGCGGAATGTACTCAAAGCTCTCGGGGAGGATGAAGTTTTGCAAAAATGCACGCTCCAGGGTGGATCTACCCGTCAGGGCATACTCCACACGGGCGGTGAAAAAGCTGTCGCAGAGCCAGCCTGCCCGTTCACGGGAGGGACAGTCCATATAAATGTCCACCGCATTTGCACGGTAGGTCTCAATGGCGGCGTCGTAGATGCGCCTCATGGCCTCGTCGCTTCCCGCAAAGGAGGCTTTGATGGCGGTTTCGGGGAAGGCGATGTGGTGGAGGCGGAGACCCTTGACCGTCATGGAAGCACCCCTCGCCATGATACGGGCATACTTCATGGTATGGGGCATGGCGCACGACAAATGGTACTTCCCTGCCTTGGTCATCACGGTAATGAGGCCGGAAAGTCCCATACGGTAGGGACGAACCTGCCCGGCCAAGAGGATCTCGTCAAAGAGGATGAACAGCTCGCCGTCGTCCTCGGCCTCCAGGTCGAACTCGAAAATACCCGTGGTATTGCAAGGGAAATCAATGTCGGCGTAGGTATCGGCGGACAGAGAAATGATATTGGCGGACTCGCTGACGTTCGTCTGCCCGAAGGGGTCGATCTTCCCGATCTCACGGTGGGAGGCGTAGTCCATCTCCTCCTCCTTATAACCCAAAAAGCGTTCCCCCACAAGGAATATCTCGCGGCCGTAGTAGTAGCTTTCCTTTTCGGAGTAGGCCAGAGAGCCACGGTGGATCACCGAAACGGGGTAAACGTCCTCCTCGCCATTATAGGGAATATCTCGGCAAAGGAAATGCCCTGCTGTGGCAGGCTCCACCTCCACGGGGGTGGCGGTGGTGTGGGGGTTCACCTCATAGTCGAATGCCCCCGGGGCGAGCCGATAGGTTTCGGCAAAGGTGCGCTGGAAGGAGTATCTCTGCACCTTCTGCACACGCTCGGTCACGGGGTAGGCTACAAAGCCCGTATCCCCCGTGGCGGCCACGATCTCATCCCCCGCTCTGATCTCGGCGCAGAGGAAGCCCGGCTGGTTGAGGTAGGAGAAGGAATTGACGTTATAGGAGGCCACACGGAGGGCAACGGTGTTGACCTCTCGGGTCAGATACTTAGAAAGATCGTACTCATCCACACGGAAGTAGCCGTGGCAGCAGCGAGCAGGGCCGTGAGCCACGTACACGCCGTTGACGGTCAGCAGGAAGGCACAGGAGGCAGCGACGGCCAAAGTCACCCTTTGCTCCGTAGCAGGGAGGGTTGCCACGAAACAAACGGTGCGGTTCATGTCAAGGGCCGTTCCCTTCTCCCACACGGGTATAGCCTTTTGGAAAGTATAGTCGTTAGTCTTCATAGTAAAACGACTCCTTTTTCTCTATCGCTTGGAAAATCCGAATAATTTTTTAAACGTTCTTGGAAGGGGGTCAGGGGGAAACCTTCTTGGAAGAAGGTTTCCCCCTCACGTTCTCAAAACGCCCAGTTACCGTCCTTGAAGATGGCGACTGTCTCGCCGCTCTCGGTGATGGCGGTGACAGAGAGATCCTCAGTGCCGATCATGAAGTCCACGTGGATCATGGAATCGTTGATGCCCATGGCGTGAAGCTCCTCCAGGGTGTACTTATCATAGTCCTTGATGCAGTTGGTAAAGCCTGCGCCCAGAGCCAGATGGCAGGCGGCGTTCTCGTCAAACAGGGTCTCGTAGAAGGTGATACCGCTCTCACGGATGGGGGAGGTGTAGGGCACCAGGGCGCACTCGCCCAGCATGGCGGCACCATCGTCCATGGAGACCATCTGCTTGAGCAGAGCCTCGCCCTTTTCAGCCTTGGCCTCCACGACCTTGCCACCCTCAAAGCGAACCGAGAAGTTCTCGATCAGCTCGCCACGGTAAGACAGGGGCAGAGACGCTACCACCAGACCCTCGGCGCAGCCTGCCTTGGGGGAGGTAAAGATCTCCTCGGAGGGGATGTTGGGGTTGAACTCCTCGCCACCCAGGGTATGCTCGCTGCCGCCGCAGAAGATGCCGTCAGGGATCATATCCACGGTAAAGTCGGTGCCGTTTGCAGACTTATACTCCAGCGTCTTGATGCGGAGGCTATTGAGGTACTCGCAACGGTTGCGGAAGCTCTCGTTATGAGCCTTCCACTCTGCAACGGGATCCATGTCTGCGCCGTTCTTGTCAATGACACGGGAGGTAAAGAGAATAGCGCTCCAAAGCTTCTCCATAGCGGTGGAGACACGGATGCCGGGAAACACCTTCTTGGCCCACGCCTCACCGGGAACGGCGGCGATGCACCACTTATACTTGTTGTCCATGGCGTCACGGAAGGGCTTGATCACAGGGAAACGAGCCTTGGCGGCCTTGGACATCTTCTCCTGATTGATACCCTTCAGACCGTCGGGATCGTCGGACATGAGGTAGAGCATGGCGGGATTGGTGTCCAGACGGTACTGGAGCTTGGCGCGCTCGATCTCGTCCACCACAGAGAGAGACTTGATGGTGCGGTAACGGTAGTGAAGCTTGGCCAGGGGCTGGTAGCTCCACTCCACCATGACGCGGGATGCGCCCTTCTTATAGCAGGCCTCCACGCACATAGCCACGAACTCGGGCTGATCCAGAGATGCCTGAATAATGACGACGTCTCCCTTCTTCACGGCAACGCCGCACTCAGCGAGAAGTCTCGCGTAATTCTTCAAAGTGGTTTTTTTCATGGTATCTGTTTCCTTTCGGTATTTTTGTGAATCATATAGAATTAGTATAGCACAAAGGGACGGGAAAGTCAACTCATTTGAAAAATATTGCGGGTTTTTCGCACTTTAGAGCGAGTTTTTTTGGGTAAGGTCTTGATTTCCACGCACTTTTATGGTACAATATAAATGTGAAAATATTTGCGTTCCCCCGACCTGTCGGGGGGTGAAAGGACGGTCATTATATGGCTCTCGTAACCACCACCGAAATGTTCAAGAAGGCCTACGCAGGCGGCTATGCCATCGGCGCCTTTAACATCAACAACATGGAGATCATTCAGGCCATCACCGAGGCTGCGGGCGAGGTCAAGTCTCCCGTTATCCTTCAGGTCTCTGCCGGCGCCCGTAAGTACGCCAAGCACGAGTATCTGGTGGCTCTGGCTCAGGCCGCTATCAAGGACAGCGGTATCGATCTGGCTCTCCATCTGGATCACGGCGCAGACTTTGAGATCTGCAAGTCCTGCATCGACGGCGGCTTCTCCTCCGTTATGATCGACGGCTCTCACCACAGCTACGAGGATAACGTGGCGCTGACCAAGAAGGTCGTTGACTATGCTCACGCCCACGGTGTCGTGGTGGAGGGCGAGCTGGGCGTTCTGGCCGGCGTTGAGGACGACGTCGTAGCTGAATGCTCCTCCTACACCCGTCCCGAGGAGGTCGAGGATTTCGTCACCCGCACCGGCGTTGACTCCCTTGCCATCTCCATCGGTACCTCCCACGGCGCCTTCTAGTTCACCGCCAAGCAGTGCACCCGCAACGAAGAGGGTATTCTGATTCCCCCTCCTCTCCGCTTTGACATTCTGGAGGAGATCGAGAAGCGCCTGCCCGGCTTCCCCATCGTTCTCCACGGCGCATCCTCTGTGCCTCAGGAGTTCGTCGCCGAGATCAACAAGTACGGTGGCCAAATGCCCGACGCCGTAGGCATCCCCGAGGAGCAGCTCCGCAAGGCTGCCTCCATGGCCGTTTGCAAGATCAACATTGACTCGGATATCCGCATGGCCATGACCGCCGCTCTCCGCCGCACCTTCGTGGAGAAGCCCTCCGCCTTCGATCCCCGTGAGTATCTGGGCGCAGGCCGCACCGCCATCAAGGAGATGGTCAAGCACAAGATCGTCAACGTGCTGGGCTCTAACAACACCCTGTAATAGAACAACCGTGGTGGAGGGACGCTCTTGAAGCTCCCTCCGCCATTTTCAAATCCGATAATTCCCTGCACACAACACACGAAAGGTCACAGACCATCATGTACTATTCCGCCCACTACAGAACCAAATGGCACGACACCGACGGGGACGGCTTCCTGCGCCCCTCGGCGCTCCTCGTTTACATGCAGGAGACCGCCAACATCCAATGCCGTGAGTACGGCATGGATCTCACCGACCTGCACCACGTGGAGGGCAAGGGCTTTCTGCTCTCCCGCATCATGGTGAAGGTCTTTGCCCCCCTCCACGCCTATGAGGATATTGAGGTCCGCACCTGGTGCATCGACAACAAGGGCTACAACTTCATCCGATGCTTTTCCGTGTATCGAGGGGAGGAGCAGGTTGCCTTAGCCGTATCCCATTGGGCGCTCATTGATATTTCCGAGAGGAAAATGATCCGCACCACCGATTTCCGCCGCGACTTCCCCTACGGTGATCTTCCCGACGAGACTCTCCTCCCCGGTCGTGTCCGCATCCCCGCCGACACTAAGATGGAGACCGTTGGCTCCCGCGCCATCGTGTACAGCGACCTGGACTTCAACCGCCACATGAACAACACGAAGTACCCCGACATGATCTGTGACTTCCTTCCCTCCATGGACGGCCACTGGGTCACGTCTCTGTCCCTGTCCTACCTCCGTGAAGCGGCCTTCGGGGACACCCTGACCGTGAGCCGTGCCACCAAGGACGGGGACGGCGAGGGGTATCTCATCCGCACCACCCGTCCCGATGGGGCGGTGTGTCTGGAGGCCGAGGTCGAACTCTCCGTGCTGTAATGCCGCTTCCCTCAAACCGTTTGACAAGAGCAACGATACGAAAGGAAGGTTGATGAACTATGAACAACAAAAAGGAACGAACCGCCGGTCAGAAAATTGCCAAATGGGTTGGAATCGTCCTGGGCGGCCTCGTGGCTCTCCTGCTGGCCATCGTGCTGATGCTGAATCTGTGTACGCCCCTGGTCTTCCACAGCTTCTTCGAAAATGCTGACAAGGAATACCTCATCCCCGGTCTCGGCGACGGACTGGTACCCCAGGGCTATGCCTACGTGGCAGAGCAGAACGTCTACCTCCAGTGCGGCTACATGACCGACGGAGTCAGCTCCAGCCGCATCTACGTGACCGACGCCGCCAACACCAAGAACACCCGCTATATTGAGCTGGTCACGTCTAACGGCGCTCCCTACACGGGTCACACGGGGGGTATCACGGCGGCGGGTAATTTCGTCTGGCTTGCCAACGACGGCGACGGGGAGGACAACTGCGTGTGGGTCTTATCCCTCGCGGAAATTCTTGCGGCCGAGAACGGTGACCGTATCACCCTGACTACCCGGTTTCACAGCGAGACCCGGGCGGCCTGCTGCTTCGCCGACGACAAGTACCTCTGGGTAGGTGAGTTCAACGACGGCGAGAAGTATATCACCGACGCATCACACAGGTTCACAGTCAGCGGCGGAGAGAATTTCGCCCTGGTCTGCGCCTATCCCCTGGATACGGCCTCTGTCTACGGCGTGGCCTTTACGGAGGCTGACGGTCAACCCGTGTTTACCCCCGCCATGGCTCTGTCGGTCACCAATCTGGTACAGGGCTTCACCCGTACCCCCAACGGCTTTGCTCTGTCCACCTCCTACGGTCTGAGCGCATCTCACATCTTCTTCCACAAGGACGTCACCGCGGGAGAGGCCGATGCCACCATCAATATCAACGGCACTGACGTGCCCGTATACTTCCTTGACGACGATTCTCTGACGGAGGATGTCGCTATGCCTCCCATGAGTGAGGAGATTTTCGTTAAGGACGGCAGACTCTACGTGCTTTTGGAGTCGGCCTGCAAGAAGTATATCTTCGGCAACCTGATCCGCGGCAGACACGTGTACAGCTACAGGTCGGAATAAAATCCGCAAAAACAAACACGCAAGGAGCTATTTAAGCTCCTTGCGTGTTTTGTATTATGCGGGGACTTATGCTCTCTCGTCAGGAGCCTTGAATTCCATAGACTTAGAAATGCACTTGTAGGCGGGACGGATGATCTTACCTGCGGTCATATACTCCTCCATGCGGTGTGCGCACCAGCCCGTGGCTCGGGCGATGGTGAAGAGGGGGGTGTACATTTCGGTAGGAATGCCCAACATACGGTAGACCAGACCCGAATAAAGGTCTACGTTGGCGCACATCTCTTGAGTAAGACCCTTGTAAGAACGGAAAATATCGGGGGTGAGACGCTCGATAGACTCCAGTAGGTCGAAATCATCCCCATAGCCCTTTTCGTAAGCCTGCTCACGGGCGAACTTCTTGAGAAGCACGGCACGGGGATCCGACTTGGTGTAGACCGCATGACCCATACCGTAGATCAGGCCGCTGCCGTCGCCTGCTTCCTTGTTCAAGATCTTGAGCAGGAAGGCCGCCAGCTCGTCGTCATTCTTGGGATTTTGGACGTTTGCCTTGATGCAGTCGAACATCTCCACAACCTTCAGATTTGCGCCGCCATGACGGGGCCCCTTCAGAGCGCCGATGCCACCTGCGATGGCGGAGTATGTGTCGGTACCCGAGGAGGACAGAACACGGGTGGTAAAGGTGGAGCAGTTACCGCCGCCATGCTCTGCGTGAATGACCAGACACAGGTCAAGGAGGTGAGCCTCGGCCTCGGTATACTTCTTATCCGAGCGAAGGACACGGAGGAAGTTCTCGGCGGTGCTGAGGTTATCGTGTGGATTATGTAGGGTCAAGGACTTATTGAAGAAGGCGTTGCGATAGACAGAATAGGACTGAGCCGCAATCACGGGAAGACGAGCCACGATCTCGATGGACTGGCGAAGCATATTATCCAGAGACACCTCGTCGGGGTTGTCGTCGTAGGCGTAAAGCGCCAGCACCGAGCTTTGGAGCTTGTTCATGATGGAGCGGGATGGCGCCTTCATGATGATGTCCTCGGTGAAGCGGGGGGGCAGGCGGCGGAGATTAGCCAAGAGGTCGTTGAACTCGGCCAGCTCATCCTTAGTGGGGAGATGACCGAAGAAGAGCAGGAAGGTGGTCTCCTCGAAGCCGAAGCGGTTCTCGGCGGCAAAGTTGTTGATCAGATCTCTCAGGTCGTAGCCTCTGTATTCCAGCACGCCCTCTACGGGGTACTTATCACCCTCGCTGACCACGTAACCGTGGGCAGAGCCCACACGGGTAACGCCCGCCATAACGCCGGTACCGTCGGCCTCACGGAGGCCTCGCTTGACACGGTAGCCGTCAAAGGCAGAGCGCGGAATGGTATAGGCGGAACGGGATGCGTCCAGCAGTTCATGAAACTCCTGCTCTATGCGGTCGTCCATTTCCGGATGTTCATTTGTGTAAGGATTGTGATTGAATGGCATAATGGGCCTCCATGGGTATGTGCGGTGTAATCAAATATATGGTATAGTATACCATACATTCATGATTTTTGCAAGAGGAAAATCAGAAAAATTCAAAAAATAAGGATAATTTCTATTGAATTTGTATTTTTCTCTTTCTTTTTGCATGAATTTCGACAAGAATTTTCAAAACGCAGGCGGTTTCCGTATTGTTTCCCGTTTTACAGCATTCAAATTCAAATTGGGGTTTGTCGGGCTACGCCCGAAATGCAAAACGCAAAATGCAAAATGCAAAATTGGGGAGCGGGGGAGGGGATCGACGCAAAATGCAAAAAGCAAATACCCTTCGTGGCTAAAAGAATTTTTGGGGTGCAAATTGCCACAA
>JAFXJW010000029.1 GCA_017532045.1 Clostridia bacterium
CGCCGTCTTTTTCCAGTGCGTCCACATATTCCAAAACAAACTCGTTGCCCTCATCATCGGTAAGCGTAATAAAATTTGCGCCGAAATCTTCGCTCATATTCCTTGCCTCCTTAGTTGATAAAGCTATTGTACCCCGCCTTCCCCAAAAAAGCAAGCCCCGCGCCTTTCATCCCTTGAAAAAATCCCTTATCTGTGGCAAAAATGACAAAAATCTGTCACTTCGCGGGAAAATTGCGGAAGATTTGTTGAGAAATTCGGCAAACTTGTGCTTTTCATCAGTTGACAGATGTGGTACAATACTATGATAGTAACATGGCATACTATGTGCATTACACGATATCATATGAGAAAAGGAGGTGCTTTGTGTCTATGCGTGAAAACGACCGTAGAAATAGCAGAGGCGAGCGAAGCGAAAAGACCCCTTCCCGCCGCCGACAGAGCGCCAAATATACAAAAACCTATTCTCCCGCTCACAAGAGCAGAACGGTTTCCCCCGAGGAAGCACACCCTGTTGTAAAGCGGAAGAAGAAAAAGACCCCGTGGAAGTTCGCCATCGGTACGCTGGTGCTGACGGCGGTATGCACGGTGCTGATCTTTGCCGTCATCTTCATGGCGTGGATCAACTCCTCCCTGAAGGGTAGGGCCGAGGTGTATATCGACGAGTTTGAAACGGCGGTATCCACGGAGCTGTACTATCAGGACACGGAGACAGAGGAGTGGGTCATGTACCAGACCCTCTTCATGGACGGCGAGGACCGCATTTGGGTGAGCCTTGACCAGATCCCCGACGATTTGAAGAAGGCCGCCATCGCCATCGAGGACAAGCGCTTCGAGAGTCATCCCGGCGTGGATATCAAGTCCACCATCCGCGCCATCGTCTATACCCTGACGGGCAAGTCCATTCAGGGCGGTTCTACCATCACCCAGCAGACGGTGAAGAATGTCACCGGCGACAATCAAGACACGGTCTTGCGTAAGGTGACGGAGATTTACCGTGCCTTGGAGATGGAAAAACGGTATGAAAAGGACGAGATCTTAGAGGCCTATCTCAACGAGATCTTTATGGGACAGGAGTGCTACGGTGTGGAGACGGCGTCTCTGCGCTACTTCGGCGTCCATGTAGACGAGCTGAGCCTTGCTCAGTGCGCCAGCTTGATCTCCATCACCAATAACCCCTCCCAGTTCGGCCCCTTCGAGGGCGAGTGGAGCCGCGAGCAGAACCGTAAGCGTCAGATGCTGGTGCTGGGCGCCATGCTGGATCAGGAGATGATCTCTCAGGCGGAATATGATGCCGCCGTAGCCGAGGAGGTTATCTATACCAACGGTTACTCCAACACGGGCAACTACTACGGTGAGGCCATCGTGGACACCGAGGAGTTGGCAGAAGATGCCAAGCCCGCTGTCACCACCTCCTACACGGCGCGAAACTCCTACTTTACCGACGCCGTCATCGAGGATGTGGCACAGGCGCTCATGGACGAGTATGGCTACGATTATACCACCGCCATCAACAAGGTCTATGGCAGCGGCTATAAGATCTATACCACTCAGAATTACGACTACCAGCAGATCGCCGAGAAGGTCTACGAGGATGTGAACAACACCCCCTATACCATCACCAAGACCGACGGCAGTAAAGAGCAGCTTCAGGGCGCCATGACCATCATGGATCCCTACACCGGCTATGTAGTGGCCATGGTGGGCGGCGTTGGCCCCAAGATCTACGACCGCGGCCTCAACTGGGCCACCACCTACCGTCCCTGCGGCTCGGCAACCAAGCCCATTTCCGTCTACGCCCCCGCGCTGGACGCCGGCGTTATCAACGGCGCTTCCACCGTGGATGACTTCCCCCTGTGGCTTCTCTATACGGGAGAGGATGACGAGGTGGATCCCGACGATCCTCTGAAGGAGGGTACGCCTTGGCCCAAGAACGACTATTCCGGCTTC
>JAFXJW010000030.1 GCA_017532045.1 Clostridia bacterium
GCGCTGGTACGTGAAGGTTCCCGTGTTCTCCTTCAACAAGCTCCGCGGTCTGGACGCATACCTGTCCCCCGAGATGAAGTCCACCGGTGAGGCCATCGGCTACGACGATAAGTTCTACCGTGCCCTCTACAAGGCTCTCCAGGCCTCCGGTATGAAGCTGCAGAACTACGGTACTGTGTTCGCTACCATTGCAGACAAGGACAAGCCCGAGTGCCTGCCTCTCATCCGCCGCTTCTACAATCTGGGCTTCAACATCGAGGCTACCTCGGGTACCGCCAAGTTCCTCAAGGAGAATGGCATCCGCACCCACGTGGTGGCTAAGCTGGATGAGGACAGCGACGAGATCCGTGAGGCTCTTGCACAAGGGCACATTGCCTACGTCATCAACACCCGCGACGTGGATTCCATGGGCTCTGCCAATGATGGCGCTCTCATCCGTCGCTTCGCTATTGAGAACAACGTCACCGTTATGACCTCTCTGGATACTGTGAAGGTCCTTCTGGACGTTCTGGAGGAGACCACGCTGACTATTTCTACTATTGATGCCTAAAGGCTCGATATAGCCCCCTTCGGGGTCTTCGATATACGCCGTGGGCGTTCGATATGTGCTGGCGCACTCGATATGCCCTGCGGGGCGAGGGGGCTATATCATATCGAATTTGCCGTAAGGCAAATATATCGAGTTTGAGCAATGCGAAAACATATCGAGTTTGCCGCAAGGCAAACATATCGATAGCTTGAGGAGAAAAACGTGTCTGAAAAAAATCAACTACGAGAAGAAAGCATTGATTTCGCTATAGCCGTTTCGGATGCCTGCGAATCGATGCAGGGATGTTCGGCGTATGTCAGTCAGCTGATACGAAGTTCTTCTTCCATAGGTGCAAATATTCACGAAGCCAAATACGCACAAAGTCGGGCAGATTTTATAAGCAAGTTGGAAATTGCTTTAAAGGAAAGCTCCGAAACTGAGTATTGGCTGGAGCTGCTTCATCGAAAAAAACGATTATCAGACGAGCAATATATAAATTTGAAGAACAGATGCGGTATTATTCGCAGGAAGCTGATTGCTTCCGTTACAACCGCAAAAGCTAGACAGTAAGTCGGATATCGAATCCAAATTTCTTTCTCGTCAAATCTCATCTGCTATTGGAGATCAACAATACATGAAACAAGAAATTTTTGAGATAAAGAGTAACGTTGCCCTGACGGCCACCGTCTACAAGATGGTGCTTGTGGGCGACACCTCCGCCATCACAGGCCCCGGCCAGTTCGTCAACATCCTGCTCGAGGGCTTCTACCTCCGCCGTCCCATCTCGGTCAATGACTGTGTGGAGGACGAGCTGACCATCATCTACAAGGCGGTGGGTAAGGGTACCGAGGCTATGGCCAGGATGACCGCAGGCCAGACGCTGGACGTGCTGACGGGTCTGGGCAACGGCTACGACCTGAGCCTTGCGGGGGACAAGCCCCTGCTCATCGGTGGCGGCGTAGGCGTGCCTCCCCTTTACATGCTGGCAAGACAGCTCCGTGAGGAAGGGAAGGACGTGTTCGTCATTCTGGGCTTTAATACCAAGGATGAGGTTTTCTGTGAGGAAGACTTCAAGGCCCTGGGCTGTGAGGTCACCGTCACTACCGTGGACGGCTCTTACGGCGTAAAGGGATTCGTGACGAATGCCCTGCCCGAGAATTATACTTACTTCTACACCTGTGGTCCCGAGCCCATGCTGAAGGCTGTGTACAAGGCCACCGCTACGAGCGGTCAGTTCAGCTTTGAGGAGCGTATGGGATGTGGATTCGGCGCTTGCATGGGCTGCTCCTGCAAGACCGTCACCGGTAATAAGCGCATCTGCAAGGAAGGCCCCGTGCTGGTTAAGGAGGATATCTTATGGGACAAGTAAACACCAAGGTTACCCTCTGCGGCATTGAGATGGACAACCCCATCATTCCCGCCAGCGGCACCTTCGGCTACGGCTATGAGTTCGCCGAGCTGTACGATATCAATTGCCTGGGTAGCTTCTCCTTCAAGGGAACCACCAAGGATCCCCGCTTCGGAAACCCCACCCCCCGTATTGCGGAGTGCCAGAGTGGCATGATCAACGCCGTGGGACTACAGAATCCCGGTGTTGAGAAGGTCATTTCCGAGGAGCTTCCCAAGCTGGCCAAGTGCTTTGATAAGCCCGTTATGGCCAACGTCAGCGGCTTTGCCATTGAGGACTACGCCTACACCTGTGAGAAGCTGGACAAGGAGCCTCAGGTGGGCTGGCTGGAGGTCAACGTTTCCTGCCCCAACGTCCACGGCGGCGGTATGAGCTTCGGCACACAGCCTGAGGCGGCGGCCGAGGTGACCCGTGCGGTCAAGGCCGTGACCACCAAGCCTGTGATCATTAAGCTTTCTCCTAACGTAACCGATATCGTCTCCATCGCCAAGGCCTGCGAGGAGGCAGGGGCTGACGGCATCAGTCTCATCAACACTCTTTTGGGTATGCGCATTGATTTGCGCACCAAGAAGCCTGTTATCGCCAATAAGATGGGCGGCTTCTCGGGTGCGGCCATCTTCCCCGTGGCGGTTCGTATGGTTTATCAGGTAGCCCACGCCGTGAGCATTCCCGTGGTGGGTATGGGTGGCGTGACCACCGCCGAGGACGTCATTGAGCTGATGCTGGCGGGCGCCACCGCCGTAGAGGTGGGTGCGGCCAATCTGGTCAACCCCTTCGCCTCCCGTGACATCGTAAACGACCTCCCCCGTGTGATGGAGAAGTACGGCATTCAGAATCTGACCGACATCATCGGACAGGCGTGATCGCCCAGCCGATACGGCGGACGGCCGAATCAAGAATGGAGAGATGATATGAAATACGAGAAGATCTACCTGAAGGAGGGTCGCCCCGACGTATATCTGGAGACCTTTATTGCAGAGTCTGTGGGTGGCTACACCCGCAAGGCCATTCTGGTGATCCCCGGTGGTGGCTACGGTGCCGTGTGCGCCGACCGTGAGGGTGAGCCCATTGCTCTGGCCTTTCTGCCCTACGGCTTCTCCGCCTTCGTGCTTCACTACTCCGTGGACAGAGTAGAGCCTTATCCCGCTCAGATCCGTGAGGCGACCTTGGCCATCAAGCACATCAAGGACAATGCCGAAACGTACGGCATTGACCCCGACAAGCTCTTTGTCGTAGGCTTCTCGGCCGGCGGCCATCTGACGGCCTCCACGGGGGTCTTCTGGAACCGTCCCGAGGTGACCGAGGGAATGGACATGCCCGAGGGCTACAACAAGCCCCGTGGCATCATGCCCATCTACTCGGTGGTCAACCCCAAGTGGCACGCAGGTAGCTTTTACAACCTGCTCTGCAAGGATGACCCCACTCAGGAGGAGCTGGATTACGTGAGCATTGATCTGCACGTGAACAAGGACAGCGCTCCCGCCTTCATCGTCCATACCGCCGACGACACCTGTGTGGGCGTGCGCAATGCCCTCTCGCTGGCCTCGGCTTACTCCGATGCGGGTGTGGATTTCGAGCTTCATATCTTCCCCCACGCCCCCCACGGTGTTGCCCTCGGCAACGAGATCACCGCTTGCGGTGAGTCGGTCTGGGTCGACTCCATGATCGCCGAGTGGGTGCGCATGGCGGCCTACTGGGCGGATCAGCTTTGCAAGTGATCCCCCATCAAAACAAGAAAAAACAACTGTATATAAAGGAGAACCAAAATGGGAAAAGACGTAATCGTTGCCTGTGATTTTGACAGCGCAGAAAAGGTATTCGCATTCCTCGATCTTTTCGAGGGTCTGGACAGAAAGCCCTTCGTAAAGATCGGCATGGAGCTGTACTACGCCGAGGGCCCCTCCATCGTCCGTGAGATCAAGGCTCGCGGCCACAAGATCTTCCTCGACCTGAAGCTCCACGATATTCCCAACACCGTCAAGAAGTCCATGGCTGTTCTGTCCCGTCTTGACGTGGACATGACCAACCTCCACGCCGGTGGCACCATCCCCATGATGGAGGCCGCTCTGCAGGGTCTGACCCGTCCCGACGGCACTCGTCCCATGCTCATCGCCGTGACTCAGCTCACCTCCACCGATCAGGAGCATATGACGAGCGATCTGCTCATCAACGCTCCCATGCCCGAGGTGGTCATGCACTACGCCCACAACGCCAAGATCGCAGGTCTGGACGGTGTGGTCTGCTCTCCTCTGGAGGCTGGCAAGGTACACGAGCGTTGCGGCGAGGGCTTTGTCACCGTGACCCCCGGTGTTCGCTTTGCCGATGGGGATATTGGTGACCAGAAGCGCGTTATGACTCCCGCCGAGGCCAAGAAGGTAGGCTCTGACTACATCGTAGTCGGCCGTCCCATTACCGCTGCCGCTGATCCCGTAGCCGCTTACCAGCGCTGCGTGGCTGAGTTCTGCGATTGAAAGACCGCAAGGGGTTTCACCCCTTGACCCCACCAAAACCCTTTTTGAAAAAAGGGTTTTGGAATCCCAAAAACTTTTGGGTAATGATTTGTTTTTATAAAGTTCTTTGAAATTCAAAAACTTTCTTTCAAGAAAGTTTTTGATGGGGTTTGGGGCAAAGCCCCAAAATAAAAACGATATGAACAAAACGCACATTCTTTTCGATCTGGACGGAACCCTGACCGATCCGGGTCTGGGCATCACCAATTCGGTGGCCTTTGCCCTTTCTCACTTCGGGATCACGGTGTCCGACCGCTCCGATCTATATCGCTTTATCGGCCCTCCCCTCATGGATTCCTTCATGGAGTTCTACGGCTTCTCCGAGGAGCAGGCTACCGAGGCGGTACGGGTCTACCGTGAGTATTTTGCCGACCGAGGCTGGGCGGAGAACACCGTCTTTGATGGCATTGAGGATCTGCTGGCCGCTTTGGTGGCCGAGGGCAAGACCCTGCTGGTCGCCACCTCTAAGCCTCAGGTCTTTGCTGAGAAGATTTTGCATCACTTTGGCCTGGCCAAGTATTTCACCCACATCTGTGGCGTGGCGCTCCAAGCCCCCCGTGGGTATGGCAAGGCTGAGGTGATCCGTGAGGCACTCCACAAGACGGGAGTGACGGACCTCTCCACCGCTGTGATGGTTGGTGATCGCCACCACGATATTGACGGTGCCAAGGCCGTAGGGCTGGAATCCATCGGCGTGCTGTACGGGTACGGCGACAGGGAAGAGCATGAGGCCGCGGGGGCTGACGTGATCATAGAGAGCGTGGCCGAGTTGAGATCGGTTTTGTTATAAGAAACGTGTAGGGGCGATTCATAAGTCGCCCGTCAAATATCGGGCGGTTGATGAACCGTTCCTACAAAAGTTAGAAATTATAATGTAAGGAGATATAGAAAATGGAAAGCTACAAGAGAGAATTTATTCAGTTTTTGCAGTCCGCAGGCGTTCTGAAGTTTGGTGATTTCACCGCCAAGAGTGGGCGCAAGATCCCCTACTTCATCAATGCCGGTATGATCAAGACGGGTAGCGACATCGCTACTCTGGGCGAGTTCTACGCCAAGGCCTACTTTGAGAAGCTGGGTGCTAAGCCCACCGTTCTCTACGGCCCTGCCTACAAGGGCATCTCCCTGTCCGTGTCCGCCGCCGTGGCTCTGTCTAAGAACGGCCTGAACGTCCCCTTCTTCTTCAACCGCAAGGAGGTCAAGGATCACGGCGAGGGCGGTACCTTCGTTGGTTACGTGCCCACCCCCGGTGAGGAGATCGTCATCATCGAGGACGTGATCACCGCCGGCACCGCTATCCGTGAGAGCATGGAGATCCTGTCCCACGTGGAGGGCGCCAAGGTCGTGGCCACCTTCATCATGGTTGACCGCAAGGAAAAGGGTCAGGGCGAGAAGGGCGCTATGCAGGAGATCGAGGAGCAGTTCGGCTTCCCCGTATACTCCATTGTGGACGTTTACGACATCATCGAGTACCTCGAGGAGGATCCCGCCAACGAGGAGAACGTGACCCGCATCAAGAACTATCTGGCCATCAACGGCGCAAAGGTGTAAGGAACGGCCGGGAGGAACTTCTTGAAAGAAGTTCCCCCCAGACCCCCCTCAAGAACCTTTACAAAACGATTTTAATGCAATTGATTTTCATGAAAGTTTTTGGGATTCTTAAACCCTCGCAAACTTCGTCGCAGACGAATTTGCACCGAGCAAAGCGAGGAGATTTTGCAAAAAGGGTTTAAGCGGGTGCAGGGCAGGGCCCTGCTTCCGTTCCCCGGAAAGGAGTCCTTATGCCAAGAAGTCTGATCAGTATTTTGGAGTTGTCCATTCCCGAGCTGGACGACCTGATCGCAACCGCCAACGATATCATTGATCATCCCGAAAAGTACGCCGAGGTGTGCAAGGGAAGGAAGCTGGCCACTCTGTTCTTTGAGCCCTCTACTCGCACCCGTCTTTCCTTTGAGGCGGCCATGCTGGAGCTGGGCGGCTCGGTGCTGGGCTTTTCTGAGGCCAACAGCTCCTCTGCCTCCAAGGGCGAGTCGGTAGCCGATACCGCCAAGGTCATCAGCTGCTACGCTGACATCATCGCCATGCGGCATCCCCGTGACGGCGCTCCCTTCGTGGCGGCGCAGAATGCCACCGTCCCCGTGATCAATGCGGGTGATGGCGGTCACAATCATCCCACCCAGACCCTCACCGATCTGCTCACCATCTCCCGTGAGAAGGGCAGACTGGATCATTTGACCGTGGGTCTGTGCGGGGATCTGAAATACGGCCGTACCGTCCACTCCCTCATCGAGGCCATGTCCCGCTACGAGGGCGTGCGCTTCGTCCTCATCTCCCCCGACGAGTTGAGGGTGCCCGACTACATTAAGTACGAGGTCATGGACAAGCACGCCACTCCCTACGAGGAGACCGTGGATCTGGAGGCCGCACTCCCCGAGCTGGACATCCTCTACATGACCCGCATCCAGCGAGAGCGCTTTGCCGACCCCTACGAGTACGAGCGGCTCAAGGACAGCTACGTTCTCACCCCCGAGAAGCTGGAGCGAGCCAAGCCCGATATGGCTATCCTCCACCCCCTGCCCCGTGTCAACGAGATCAGCGTGAAGGTGGACGACGATCCCCGTGCCTGCTACTTCCGTCAGGCGCTTTGCGGCAAGTACATCCGCATGGCGCTCATCTACAAGCTCCTCCGTGAGACGGATCAGCCCTCCCCCTCCAAGGTGCATCCCGCCGATCATTTGGTGAACACCATCACCTGTCACAATCCCCGTTGCATCACCAACGTGGAGCAGGAGCTGGATCAGGTGTTCTACCCCGTCAATGAGGAGCATGGCATCTACCGTTGCCTCTACTGTGAGGAAAAGGCGAAATATATAAAGGAATAACCCATTCCCACCATTCAGAAATTTTAATCAAAAGGAGAATACAGACATGGCCAAGTTTATCAACGAGCCCTCCCATACCTTTAACGAGTACCTGCTCATTCCCGGGTACTCCTCCTCCGAGTGCATTCCCGCCAACGTCTCCCTGAAGACCCCTCTTGTGAAGTACAACAAGAAGGCCGGCGAGAAGCCTGCTATCGAAATGAACATTCCCATGATCTCTGCCATCATGCAGTCGGTCTCGGGTGACCGTCTGGCCGTGGCTCTGGCCACCGAGGGCGGCGTAGCCTTCATTTACGGCTCTCAGTCCATCGAGGACGAGGCCGCTATGGTTCGTCGCGCCAAGGCTCACAAGGCAGGCTTCGTGGTGAGCGATTCCAACCTGACCCCCGATATGACCATGGCCGACGTGGTGGCCCTCAAGGAGAAGCTGGGTCACAACACCATGGCCGTTACCCACGATGGCACGCCCAACGGTAAGCTCCTGGGTATCGTCACCGGCCGTGACTACCGTGTGAGCCGCATGGACCCCGCCACCAAGGTTGCCGAGTTCATGACTCCCGCCGAGAAGCTCATCACCGCTCCCGAGGGCACCACCCTGAAGGTTGCCAACGACATCATTTGGGACAATAAGCTCAACAGCCTTCCCATCGTGGATGAAAACGACCGGCTGATGTATTTCGTATTCCGTAAGGACTACGCCTCTCACAAGGCAAATCCCCAGGAGCTGCTGGATGCCAAAAAGCGTTATCTGGTAGGCGCGGGTATCAACACCCGGGACTACGC
>JAFXJW010000031.1 GCA_017532045.1 Clostridia bacterium
GGATGGTGGATTCGTGACCACAGCCTCGCTTCGCTCGGCGGCAAGAACCTCTGTCGAAGAGGAAGGGGGAGCTTTATCTTGGTTCTTGCATCGGTGGCCTCGTCCGACCTTCTCCACCAAGCAAAAAACCACCGCGATTGCGGTGGTCTTTGCTTGGTGGGGGATGGTGGATTCGGACCACCGAAGTCAGTGACAACAGATTTACAGTCTGCCCCCTTTGGCCGCTCGGGAAATCCCCCTAATATGGAGCTGGTGAACGGAGTCGAACCATCAACCGCCTGATTACAAATCAGGTGCTCTGCCATTGAGCCACACCAGCAGATGTTATGTCGTCCATCAGCGGAACGACGATATTATATCATAACGGAATGGATTTGTCAATAGGTTTTTGGAAAAAAACAAAAATTATTTTCGGTCTTTTGGCCTGGATTTTGAAATCCCCTTGACATTGCTGAAAAAAAGTGCTATAATATCCATATATTGCTTTTAGGAGGTTCGTTTCCATGAACATATCTCTCATTGCGACGCTCGCTGCCGTCGCATACATACTGCTGACCATTGGCGCTCAGATGCTGCGGTCTCGTAAGAGAAGCTGGGTCATGGCTGTGATCCGCATCAGTATCACCGTCTTCTGTGCCCTGATCTCCATTCCCGTGACTCGCCTGGTGGCAAAGAAGCTGTCCAGCCTGGGTCTCGAATTGCTTGCTCCCACCTTTGGCGAGGGACTTCAGGACTACATCAGCCGTGTACCCGTAGGCGCCGAGGGCGTTCGTGCGCTGGTTTCTATTCTGGTATCCCCCATCCTGTATCTGTTGATTTTCCTGGTGCTGCGCTTTATCCTGACCTTCGCCGCATGGATCGTGGGTCTGTGCGTGCCCGCTCTGCGGGAGCGTACCCATCGAGAGATCTCTCTGCCTGTGGCTGCCGCCAACGGCTTGCTCTTCGCTCTGATCACGCTGGTTCCTCTGTGTGGCTATCTCACTCTGTGTTCTCATCTTCTGGACGCCACCGTTGAGGCGGGCGTCATCCGTTCTCCCATGATGCAGGACGTTTTGTCTGATGATATGACTGAGGATGACGTCCTTGCTCTGGCGGATGAGCTGGGCGGTCACCCCGTTGTGGCCGTGGTGCACGGTACGGTGGGCCGTCCCATCTTCTCGGCCGTTACCACCACCAAGCTGGATCCTGAAACAACTCACGGTAAAACCGTGAAGATCAATCTGGAGCGGGAGCTGAGCGGCTTTGTCGTTACCATGGCCCGCGTGATGGAGGCCGCAGACACCTTTGGGAAGGAGGACTATACCCTCGAGGATAAGCAGAAGCTTCTCGATGCTGCGGATAGTCTCTTTACGTCCGAGTGGATCAGCATAATGGCCTCGGATACCGTTGTGGCTATGGCCGATTCCTGGCTGAACAATCAGTCCTTCCTGGGTATGGAGCGTCCTGAAGTGGATGCGAACCTCAACCCCACGGTGAACAAATTCCTGGAGGTTCTTCGTTCTGAGAACGCTGAGACCTTGCCTGATGATATTCACTTGATTCTGAGCGTGGTGGGTGATCTCAAGGTTTACGGTCTGCTGGACAACAAGGCCGATTATGAGACCCTGGCGCAGAGAATGGGTCAAGGCGGACTTTTAACTCGTGTATTGGACGAGTTGAGAGCCAGCGAGCGACTGAGCGTGATCGCCGATGAGCTGGAGGCACTCTCCATCCGTCTGGTGTCCAGCATGCTGGGTGTGGATAAGCTGAAGGACGGCGAATATGCTGAGACCATGGACAAGATCGCCTCTAAGCTGACAGATTCTCTTGAGCTGGATGAGGCCGAGAGAGACGCTATGGTTGTGGATGCGATCCAGACAAACCTCAAGGCTGTTGGCTATGACGTGCCCGAGGACGTGGCTCTGAAGCTGGCCAATCAGGCCATGAACGAAATGGGCGAGGACGGCGAGATCACGGCTGATGAGCTGACTGATTATCTGGTGAATCATGCCGGCGATGCCTTTGAGATTGTGGGCGACGTAGAGGATCTGTTGCCCTGATCGTGTTTTCAAAAATACGCAGGAGGACTCCGCGGGGAGTCCTCCTTTTCTGACGCAAAAAAGCGCCCCCATGGGAGAGGATCCCGTCGGGGCGCTTTCGTGTATGGATTACCAGATCTTCTTGTAGATCTCGATGATATCTTCCTTGGAGGGAGTACGAGGGTTGGTGGGGGTACAGCCGTCCACCAATGCGGCGGAGGCCATATCACCCAGCGCATTCATGTACTCGGCCTCGGTGAGCTTGGGGCAAGCCTCGGAAACCTTGGAGGGAATACCCATCTCGGCGTTCATGAAATGAAGGTAGGAGATCAGGGCGCGGATGGTGGTGACCTCGTTCATGTTGCTCACGCCCAGAATGCGAGCCAGGTTGCAATACTTGCGGACACAGGAGGGGTATTCTCTCTGGGAGCGCCCCGCCAGGGTGATGCCGCTGTTGTACTCAATGATGTAGGGCAGGAGGATGGCGTTGGCACGGCCGTGGGGGATGTGGAAGCGAGCGCCCAGCTGGTGAGCCATGCCGTGGTTCAGACCCAGGGAAGCGGAGTTGAATGCCAGACCGGCCAGGCAGGAGGCGATGTGCATCTTGCGGCGGGCGTGGGTGTCGTCACAGCTACTGAAGGAACGGATCAGGAACTGGCCGGAGATCTCAACGGCCTTCTCGGCCAGAGCGCCGGAGAACTCGTTGTTGTCGGTGGAAACGTAGGCCTCAATGGCGTGGGTCATAACGTCCATGCCCGTGTCTGCGGTGACGGAGGCGGGAACAGACTTGACCAGCACCTCATCCAGAATGGCCTCGTCGGGAAGCAGATCCTCGTCCACCAGAGGATACTTGCGGCCCTCGGCGGGGTTGGTAATGACGGCGAAGCGGGTGACCTCGCTACCCGTACCCGAGGTAGTGGGGATGGCGATGAGGCGAGGATCGTACTTGTCATCGAATTGCTTGGTGAATTTCTTTACGGCCTTGGCGGTGTCAATGGCAGAGCCGCCGCCCACGCAAATGATGCAGGGGGGCTTGAGCCGCGTGACGGTGGCTACGCCCGAAATGACCTTCTCCACGGGGGGATCGGGAACTACGTCGGTGAAGAGGCTGTAGTCAATGTGCGCCTTGTCCAGACGGGCGGTGAGCAGAGAGATCATACCGCTGGAGACCACAAAGGGGTCTGAGATGATGAGCACCTTGTCGTAGGGGAGCATAGACAGACGGTCCAGCGCATTCTCTCCAAAGAAAATTTCTGTGTTGATGTGAAATTCCTTCATTATATAAATACCTTGCAGAGATTATTTTCAGTCTTGGTTGTTGTTGATGGCCTTGCGAGCCATATGGAGAAGCTTGTCCCGTAGCCATGCCGGCTCCACAATGCGAATGCCGGATCTGGCGGTCAGAATGGCGCACAGGAAGCGGTCGATGTTGTGGAACTCGCAGAGGAATTGCCCACGGGCCTCCTCCGAGATGATGTAGGAGCGCATCTCCAGCACCGTTAGCTTGTCGTTAATGGTCAGAGTGGCGGTGTAGGGGATCTGCCCCTGAATGATGACACTGTCGGCCTTGGCGGAGTCAGCGACGGTCTCTCGGGCAAAGGGGTTGCCGGTGAGGCGGGAAAGGCCGCCGTCGTTCTCATTGGTGACCGAGATGGGGAGGGTGAAGGGACGGGTGTAATGATACCCCATGATACGGCCGTCATATTCCACGGGGGCGTTCAACTGTTTTTTCAGAAAGTCGATATCTCGCTGAGCCTGGCGGCGGGAGATATGAAACCGTTCGGCCAAACGGGCGGCGTTGGGGTAGGTGTTGCGTGACAGCTCCCCATGCAACCATTGAATGCGGACGTTAGCGGATACGCGCATGGAGTCTCCTCCTTTACTCGACGTTAGGGGAATCGGCAGAGGGTGTGCTGGGAGCATCGTCCGTCACGGCTACGGTGGATTCCGAGGGTGCCTCCTTGACGGGGCAGAGGAATCGGAACAGGGCAATGGCTCCGTAGAGGCCGCCGCACAGAAGCACGGAGGCATAGAAAACGTGGAGCGTATTGTCAAGAACACCGATGCCTGTGCCCAGAAGAACGGGAATACTGCCGTTCAGGGTACAGAACAGGCCGATGCTCATGAAGGCGATGGCTAAGCGGGGAAGGGGCTTTCCAAGACGGAAGCGAAGCTCGGAGAGCAGGATGAGCGCCAATCCGAGAAACCCCATCTGTAGCCCGATCTTGACGGGACTGTTCACGGCGGTGAATTGGTCTGTGTAGGTCTCCCAAGCGGTAGTTACGCACCAGATCACGGGGAGGAATCCCAAAAGGGATAACCCGTCGGTGTATCGACCGGCTTTTTTGCCCGATACGAAAAAGTAGAGGGCGGCGAGTATGGCAAGAGCCATGGGGTAGGTCAGAAAGTCGTTGGTTCGATCCTTGTAGCAGACCAACAGCACGCCCAGCGTGAAGATGACCAGAGACAGGCCGAGCAGGTAGGCGACGGGGCTGCGGGATTGATCGTTCAGCTCGGTGGCGAGTCTCCCCTTGGGGATCAGCGCGGCGCAGCCCACGGCGATCATGACGGCAGGGAAGTAGAAGGCTCGTGTCAGAAGCGAAAGGAATCCTTCGTTGAAATAGCCCACCGAGGCATCAAAGGCCGTGAGCATACACACCGACCGCAAAGCAACGCCTACGAGGGCGACGGCGGCGGAGATGAGCCAGTAGAGACGGGGAGTTATGCGGGAGCGATCCATGGGAAAACCTGCCTTTGCGTAATGTAGCGGGGCGCACCCAAGCGGTTCCCTCGGGGCTTTCGCATATTCTACTTTATTATACAACACAATTGTGAATAAATCGTAACAAAAGCAGGATTTTCTGGCGGTTTTCTTCATTTTATTTATATAACATGGGTTTTTGAGCGGTGAGGAAAAAACGATATGGTAAAATTGCACAAAAATGTAGTCAAAAATTCTATAAAAATCATAATTTGCGTAAGTGGAAAAAAATTTGAAAAGTATTGCATTTTTCACGGTTTTGGTGTATAATAGGGAGGCATGATGTGCGCAGATGTGAGAGGTTGCTCTCGGGTGGATCCGACCCCGAGAGGGAATTTTCACGGAGCATGTCCGAAAAATCGGGCGAAACGTTGTTTCGAGACCGTCTGCACGCCCTTTGATTCTCAATGGAATCGGCGGGGAACCGCCGCTTTTCTCGGGAGAGGCAAGGGACACGCGGAGCGGTGTTGAATCGGATCACGCCCCAATTTCCCAACTCGCGCAAAGCGACTCTTACATTTATGTATAAGGGCGGCGCGAAATTCGAAAAGGAGGCATACAACAATGGCAATCAAGGAAAAGATCAGAGTTCGTCTCAAGAGCTACGATCACACCCTTATCGACACCGCCGCAGAGAAGATCGTGGCTGTCGCTAAGGCAAACGGTTCCGAGGTATCGGGTCCCATCCCGCTGCCCACCGAGCGTGAGATCGTCACCATCCTGCGTTCTGTCCACGTAAACAAGGACAGCCGCGAGCAGTTCGAGACCAGAACCCACAAGCGTCTGATCGACATCATGAAGCCTTCCCAGAAGACTGTGGATGCGCTCATGAGCATCGAGCTCCCCGCCGGTGTTGAGATTGAGGTCAAGCTGTAATCGGAGTAAGCAGCGAGATCCCGACAAGCACATAACCCCTACGGCGGTTTAGCCACTGCCGTGCGGCTCCCGCGAGGGCCGTAGCCGCAATCCTATGCGGCAAAACAAAGACAACAGCCAAGGGGAATTCCCCGAAGGGGAAATCCCGGTTTGGTAACTTTGTAAGTCAAGTTGACACGCGGATGTCGGATCTCGACTGTGTACCGCCTGCCAACCAATAATTTACAGGAGGAAAAACACAATGAACAAGGGACTTATCGGTAAGAAAATCGGTATGACTCAGATCTTTGACGAGAAGGGCAACGTGATCCCCGTTACCGTCATTGAGTGCGGCCCCTGCGTTGTTGCGCAGAAGAAGACCGCAGAGAACGATGGTTATGACGCCATTCAGCTGGGTTTCATGGATGCTAAGGCTAAGCACATGACCAAGGCTGAGCAAGGTCATTTCGAGAAGAACGGACTCCAGCTCAAGAAGCACCTCAAGGAGTTCCGCTATGAGGATTGCTCCAAGTACAATGTCGGTGACGTCATCACCGTCGATACCTTCGCCGCTGGCGAGAAGGTCGACATCACTGGTATGACGAAGGGACACGGTTACTCGGGCGTCGTCAAGCGTTGGAACTGCCACAAGCTCCGCATGACCCACGGTGTGGGCCCTGTGCACCGCCAGCCCGGCTCTATGGGCGCTAACTCCAGCCCCTCCCGCATCTTCAAGAACAAGAAGATGGCCGGACAGTACGGTAACGAGCAGGTCACCGTCCAGAATCTCAAGGTCGTTAAGATCGATAGCGAGAACAACCTGATCGCCGTCAAGGGTGCCGTTCCCGGTGCCAAGAACGGTATCGTGTTCGTTCGCGACTCTGTGAAAGCATAAGCGGAAGGAGGAATAAACCATGCCTAATGTAAAAGTTTTTAACATGGCCGGTCAGGAAGTCGGCACCATGGTGCTCGCGGACAGCGTGTTCGGCGCTGAGATCAACGCAGCAGTTCTTCACGCCGCTGTCAGAGCATATCTGCTCAACCAGAGACAGGGTACTCAGTCCACTCTGACCCGCACCGAGGTTTCCGGTGGCGGCAGAAAGCCCTGGAGACAGAAGGGAACCGGTCGCGCCCGTCAGGGTTCTACCCGCTCTCCTCAGTGGACTCACGGTGGTATCGCTCTGGGCCCCAAGCCCCGCAGCTACCGCACCGATATGAACAAGAAGACCAAGCGTGTCGCTCTGTTCTCCGCTCTCTCTGCTAAGGTAGCTGAGAGTAAGCTCATCATCGTTGATGACATCAACTGCACCGAGTATAAGACCAAGACCATGGTCAATATGCTCAAGGCTCTCGGCGTTGACAATCGCGCTCTGGTCGTTCTGGACGCTGTCAACCCCTTCACCATCAAGAGCTGCGCCAACATCGAGCGCGTTGAGACCACTCTGGCCACCACCATCAACGTGTACGAGATCCTGAAGGCAGACAAGATGGTCATTACCGCCGCAGCCGTTAAGAAGCTCGAGGAGGTATACGCATAATGAAAATGATCGAAGATATCATCATCAAGCCCGTCATCACCGAGGCTTCCATGGACATGCTGGCTGACGAGAACCACAAGAAGTACGTCTTCAAGGTTCAGTCCAAGGCCACCAAGCCCGAGATCGCAACCGCCGTTGAGACCATGTTCCCCGGCACCAAGGTTGCTTCCGTTAACGTGATCAACATGAAGAGAAAGCCCAAGCGCATGGGTGTCCACTTTGGTTACACCTCTGCTTGGAAGAAGGCAATCGTAACTCTGACGGCTGATTCCAAGACCATCGAGTTCTTCGAAGGCCTGAACTAATGAAGGAGGTTGAAGTAAATGCCTACCATTAAGTATAAGCCTACGACCCCTTCCAGAAGAAATATGTCCGTTCCGGCTTACAGCCAGATCATCACCAAGGACACCCCCGAGAAGAGCCTGGTCGTTATCA
>JAFXJW010000032.1 GCA_017532045.1 Clostridia bacterium
ATGAGTTTCCTCGTTCTTCTCCGCGTTTCGGGCGTGTTCCGCGCGGACGGCGCTCCGCCGTTCGTGCGGGCCATCTGATATCCTCGACCTTCCGCGCATTCAGACCCCTTCGCCCTGACCTGGGCGAAGGGGTCGCGCACGCAGGTGGTGGGTTCCATAAGGGAGGCACCCCGGGGGCCTCCCTTGCGTGGCGCTCTTTTGGTATTTTTCTCTCGACAGGGAGAGAAAAGTACATATATCAATCTCCTCGATAAACTGCAGGGCACCTCTAAAAACCCCTCGCACAGCGAATCGACGGAATCTTTTCCGTCATTCGTCACAAAAATCCTTCGTATAGGATCAAAACTATACGTGCGGCTTTTTGTTTAGACTGACGAAAAATCTTCTCGTCGCTCCCCGCACGATGAGTTATTAGAGGTGCCCTGTAATTTTCATTTAACCATGCCGTAGCCGCCGGCGTACTTGCTGACCTCAGACACGGCCACGAACACCTTGCCATCACAGGTACGGCGGATCTCACGGAGGGTCTTGGCGGCCTCCTTACGGGGAAGAACGACAAAGATCATGTTCATCTTTTCCTTGGAGCCGTGACCCTCCAGAACGGTATAACCGCGCCCATTCTCCTTCAGGTATTCCGTGATCTTAACCGTGCTGTCATCCGAGGCGATCAGCTCCAGATTGGAGGTACCCAAAGCGATCTTGCTCTCCAGAGTAGAGCCCAGGAACAGACCCGTGGCGTAGCCTGCACAGTAGAATACAAGCAGGAGAAAATTGTCGCCCAGCGTGCTGATGAGCGTAGATATAACAAGACCCCAAATGCTGCATTCCACAAAGCCCAGAGCCGCCGCCTTAAGGCGCTGACCCTTGACCATCATGCAGGTCTTGAGGGACTGAATGGTGATCTCCACGATTTTGGCAACGCAGACCAAAAGGCATACGAGAATGGGGGATATTCCCCCGAGAGTATCCAAAAATTGAGACATAAGAAACTCCTCTTTCAAATTTGTGTTCGAGAATATTATAACATAAATCCGGATATTTTGCAAGACAAGAGAGGATTTTTCCTTTTTCCTCCTCCATTGGTCGGTGCACCTAGTGCGAGGGCTTTCACTCGATGTGCCCTTGCCTCCCCTTTTCAGGAAACACTCGGATTTCTACATGATAAAATACAAAAAAATTGTGATTCCCTATTGCGAAATTTCGTGAGATATGGTATAATAAGTCTACCAAAGAATTCGAAAGCGAGGCTCAACTATGAATTACCGCATTCAAACCTCACACATCACGGTGGACTATATCCCCGATACCTGTGAGTTGACCGTAACCGTTCCCGGTTCGGACATTACCTGGAGCTGGAGCTCCAAGCCCCTGCTGGTGCTTGCCGACGGAACCAACGTTGTCCTGACCGACGGCGTTTGCGAGAGCAAGACCTATGACACCGCCTTCTACAAGGGTGTCAGAGCTACCTACTCCTCCCTTCCCGACGTCAACGGCAACATCACCCCCTACACGGTAATGACCGAGGTCTCCGTCAATCTGGACACCGGCTTTGTCACCGCCACCGCAAACGTTCAGGGCGACAGCATGGGCGACCTGAAGAATCTGGTCTTCCCCCCTCGCATGGGCTTCAACGTTCCCGAGGGTCACGGCTACACCATTCTGCCTCGCATGCAGGGCGCTCTCCTGCCCGCAGGCCACAAGTACAAGCTTGACGACGGCCTGATGTTCGAGCGTGCCGCCTACATCCCTGCCTACGGTCAGGTCCACGACGGTTGCGGCTATACCGCCATCATCGAGACCCCCTACGACGCCCGCTACACCGTGGTCGGCGAGGAGGTTCAGCCCTACTTCATCACCTCTCTGGGTCTCATGCGTTACCCCCGTACCGTGAGCTACAGCTTCTTCCCCCAGGGTGACTTCAACACCATCGCCAAGACCTACCGTGCCTACCTGACCGAGCGGGGCGACATCGTCTACCTCCGTGAGAAGATCGCCCGCAACCCCAAGGCTGAGTACATGCTGGGCTGCCCCATCGTGCATACCGGTTGCGCCGTCCACATCCACCCCGCCTCCATGTTCTACGATCCCAACAATCCCGCCAACAACGACAACTTCTTCCCCTTCTCCGGCACCGCTCAGCTGCTACGTGAGCTGAAGGCCAAGGGCGCAGAGAAGGCTTACCTCCATCTGGACGGCTGGGGCAACCATGGCTACGACAACCTCCATCCGGAGCCCTTCCCCATACACGAGGGAGCCGGCGGCGCCGCCGGCATGAAGGCTCTGCAGGAGACCTGCACCGAGCTGGGCTACTACTTCGGTATCCACGACCAGTACCGTGACTACTACTACGATGCCCCCCACTTCGATCTGGACAACGCCATCGTAGACATCAACGGTAACCATCCTTACCACGATATCTGGAACGGCGGCCCTCACACCTTCCTGTGCGCCAAGCTGGTTCTGGGTCACGTTCGCCGCAACTACAACGAATTCGAGCGTCTGGGCATTAAGCTGGACGGCTCTTATCTGGATGTATTCTCGGTCATCGAGATGGACGAGTGCTTCAACCCCAACCACCCCATGACCCGTCGTGAGTGCGTTGAGGCTCGCGCCCAGTGTCTGAACTCCCTGACCGACCGTGGCATCATCCCCTCCTCCGAGGAGACCGTAGGCTGTCTGGTCAACGACATGGTTCTCTGCCATCACGCTCCCTTCTACACCACCGACTGGGAGAACAGAACCAGCGCCGAGAACATCGGTATTCCGATCCCCCTCTTCAACCTGGTCTACCACGACTGCGTGATCACGCCTTGGTACGGTATCAAGCATAAGGGCGCTTGGGGTATCGCCGGCTCCGACCGTGGCTTCTACTGGGCTCTGCTCTGCGGCGGCACCATCTACTACGATGTGGACGCCTCCGCCGAGGCCATTGCCTACGGCAAGGTGGCTCTGGATCTCCACAAGCGCATCGCGCTCTGCGAGCTGACTTCCCACGAGTTCATCGATGGTCATCCTCGCCGCCGCCGCTCCACCTTCTCGGACGGCACCGTGGTCGAGTGCGACTTCGACGCAGAGACCTTCTCCATTACCTATCCCGACGGCACCGTCGTCTCCGGCAGCTAATTCTGAACTGCCGTTAAAACAACAACGACCTCCCCTCTCCGCCCTTCACAGGCGGGGAGGGGTTTTCTACGTCTCACCGTTTTCGTCACTCGCCACCAACACACAACAAAACACGGCAGACCTTCCCCAATCCGAGGGTCGGTCTGCCGTTTTTTATTACAGGGCACCTCTAAAAACCCCTCGCACAGCGAATCGACGGAATCTTTTCCGTCATTCGTCACAAAAATCCTTCGTATAGGATCAACTATACGTGCGGCTTTTTGTTTAGACTGACGAAAAATCTTCTCGTCGCTCGCCG
>JAFXJW010000033.1 GCA_017532045.1 Clostridia bacterium
CGGCGAGCGACGAGAAGATTTTTCGTCAGTCTAAACAAAAAGCCGCACGTATAGTTGATCCTATACGAAGGATTTTTGTGACGAATGACGGAAAAGATTCCGTCGATTCGCTGTGCGAGGGGTTTTTAGAGGTGCCCTGCAAATTGAAGGAAAAAGGGAACCCCGCCGAGCCGGCGGGGTTCCCTTTTTGACGGTGTATATCAATAGGTGAAATTAGTAGCGACCTGCTTCATGGAGGGCAGGGCGGCAAACTCACTTTCGCTCACGGTGACCTTTTCCATGTAGGGCTCGCACTTGTTGTGGAAGAGCTTGGCCACCACACGGCCGGACAGATCCTCAAACCACTCCTCGTAGGCCGAGTTGGTGACGGCGTCTGAGGGGATGGGGTACTTCATGACCACGTTGTAGCCGTATTCGGAGGTGACCATGCGAAGGGTACCCTCCTCGGACTCGGCCAGGGCATCGGCGATGTCATTGAGGTAATCGTAGGCGTTGTCCCCCGTGGTGTAAAGGAAGCAGTACTCACCGTCGGTAACGAAGGCGTCGTCCCCCGAGACCTGATATTCCTCCATCAGCGCCTCGAAGGCGGCGTAGTCGCCCTTGGCGACCGAGGCCATCATTTCCTCGGCGGCGGCCTTATGCTCGGCCAGCTCCTGGGCGGAGTACTTTACGGTCTTTGCCACACCGTTTGCGTCGTAGACCACCGAGCGGACGCCCTTCTCCTTGTCGTAGGCGATGGAGCCATTGGGGAGGAAATAGACGGTGTCGCCGTTCTTGTCCAGAATGGTCTTGTCGAACTCATCCTGACGGGGATTGCCGTTCACGGTATCGTAGGCGATGTTGTTGATCTTGGCGTTGTTTTCCCCCACCTTGTAGTAGATGACGTCGCCGTTGAGGTCGGTCTCATATACGTAGTCGAAGGAGCGGATGAGAACCTGCTTGAAGGCCACAGCATGCTGAGTCAGATACTCGTAGCGGACGTTGGCGGCCACCTTTTCTCCTTTTTCACCGTACAGGTAGGTCTGCAGGTAGGAATACTTGGCTTCCAGCAGATACAGGTCACGGAGCATGTCCACGTTGACGCCGTAGGCGCTGAGGGAGTTGTTGAGCGCCGACTTAGAGCCTGCGTCACGGATGTACTCCTCAATGTCCTCCTCGATGGCGTCCTTGTAGCTTTGGGGCAGAACCAGACCCTCCTCGTCGAAGAGGGCGGCGGCGGCCAGATACCGCTTGGCGTCATTCAGGGCGGCGTTGCGGAAATACTGGTCGTAGGTGTTTCCGTCGGAATCGATCACCATGTCCCAGAAGGTGTCGGAGTTTACCGAGTAGCCCCCGTAGTACAGGGAAGCCTTCACACGGGAGAGGAGAAGCTGGTACTGATTTACGGAGATGGTATGTCCGTCCAGCTCCAAAAGGGTGTTGCCCTTCTTTGAGCAGGCGGTCATGGCGACGGCGCCCGCAAGGAGGGTCAGGCAGAGCAGAACCGCAACCAAACGGCGGGGAAGGGAGGTTTTCATGTCGGTGATCCTTTCGGTATATTTAGGGGAGGTTGCCTGTAAATTTGGGTTTGTCGGGCTGCGCCCGATCTTGCGCCCGCAGGGCGCATATCGAATTCCGCAGGAATATATCGAGTGCCGCAAGGCACATATCGAGTCCCGTAGGGACATATCGACAACTCTTGTTTTCGTCGATATACACCCTTCGGGTGTTCGATATACCGCCGATGCGGTTCGATATGCCGCTTTCGCGCCTCGATATGCCCCCTACGGGGGCGAGAGGGCCCTCGGCCCTATAAATCCCAAGTTGTCTTTAATTATCCCTCATTATATCACAAAACTTATTCCTGTGCATTACGCAATGAGAGATATTTTTCAAATATTTTGTGAATAATCTCCAGCATATCCTCGCCCTGACGGAGTTGGAGCTTGACCGAGGCGTCCTTGCTCATGCCCGAGAAGCGGATACGCCCCTTGGTCATGTCCGAGAGATCGCTCCAGATGTCGATGTCCAGCTGATCCTGGGTGAAGAATATCACGTTCCCCTCCTGACGGATGGAGGTCACGTCGCAGGCCTCGGCCAGTGCACGGGCCAGAGCGATGTCCAGAAGGTTCTTGGCGGGGGAGGGGAGGTCGCCGTAGCGGTCGCACAGCTCGTCGGTCATGTCCTCCATGTCGTCCCGATTGCGGATGAGGGCGATGCGCTTGTAGAGAGCCATGCGCTGGGAGGGGTAACGGACGTAGGACTCGGGCAGGTGAGCCGAGACCGCCACCGTGACGGTGCATTCCTTCTTTTCTGGCGGCTTTTCTCCCTTCTCCTCCAGCACGGCGTCGTTGAGTAGCTTAATATACAGATCGTAGCCCACCGCCTCCATGTGACCGTGCTGCTCAGCGCCCAGAAGGTTGCCCGTGCCACGGATCTCCATGTCTCGCAGGGCGATGCGGAATCCGGCGCCGAACTCGGCGTACTCACGGATGGCCCCCAGACGCTTCTCGGCGATCTCGGTGATGGCCTTGCCGGGGCGGTAGGTGAAGTAGGCGTAGGCACGGCGGGCGGAACGCCCCACCCGTCCTCGGAGCTGGTGGAGCTGGGAAAGACCCAGCCGCTCGGCACAGTCCACGATGAGGGTGTTGGCGTTGGGGATGTCCACGCCGGTCTCAATGATGGTGGTGCAGACCAGAACGTCGATCTCGCCCAGAAGCATCCGCTCCCAGATCTCCTCCAGCTGCTCCTTGTCCATCTTGCCGTGAGCCACGGTGATGCGGGCGTCGGGAAGGGCTTTTGATAGGGATGCGGCCAGCTGGTCAATGTTCTCCACCACGTTGTGGAGGTAGAATACCTGACCGCCGCGGCGTAGCTCCTTGCGGATGGCCTCGTGGATGATGAGATCGTCATGCTCCAGAACGTAAGTCTGCACGGGCAGACGGTCCACGGGAGCTTCGTCCAGTATGGAAATGTCACGGATACCCCCCATGGCCATGTTCAGGGTGCGGGGGATGGGGGTGGCCGACAGGGTCAGTACGTCGATGTTGCCGCAGAGCTGCTTCAGCTTTTCCTTCTGCGCCACGCCGAAGCGCTGCTCCTCGTCCACGATGAGGAGTCCCAGATCACGGAAGGCCACGTCCTTGCCCAGCAGGCGGTGAGTGCCGATGATGATATCCACGTCACCCCGCTCCAGGCGGCGGAGGGTCAGCTCCTGCTCCTTGGGGGTCTTGAAGCGGGAGAGCATATCCACGTTCACCGAAAAGGCGCGCATGCGGCGGGTGAAGGTCTGGAAGTGCTGGAGGGCCAGAATGGTGGTGGGCACCAGCACCGCCACCTGCTTGCCGTCGGTGACGGCCTTGAAGGCGGCGCGGAGAGCCACCTCGGTCTTGCCGTAGCCCACGTCGCCGCAGAGGAGGCGATCCATGGGGGAGGGGCGCCTCATATCCGCCTTGATGTCCTCGATGGCGGAAAGCTGGCCTGCGGTCTCCTCGTATTCGAAGGCGGCCTCGAAATCCCGCTGAAAATCGTCGTCCTCCGAGAAGGCAAAGCCGGGACGGCGGAGTCTCTCGGCGTAGAGCTTGATGAGATCCTTGGCCATTTCCTTGACCATGGCGCGGGTCCTGGCCTTGGTCTTGTTCCAGTGGTCGGTGCCAAGCCTCGAGAGCTTCACCATGCCGTCGTCGGCGTGGGCGCCGATGTATTTGGATACCATATCCAGCTTTTCTACGGGGATGAAGAGCTTATCCGTCCCCGCGTACTTGATGCCGATGTAGTCCCTCGTCACCCCCGCCGTGGTCAGGGTCTCAATGCCTGTGTACTGACCGATACCGTAGGTCTCGTGGACCACGATGTCCCCCACGTCCAGCTCATTGAAGGAGAGGATGGTCTTGGCGTTCTTTTTCTTGCCGGCGGCCTTGTCCGCCATGGCCTTCTGCTTGCGGGATCGGATGGCGGCGGTGGAGAGAGCCCCCGTCCTACCGTCGGGGTTGGTGGAGAGGATGGCGATCTTGGGGACGATCAGCTCGAATCCGTAGAGGTAGTCCCGCCAAAGGATCACGATGATGTCCTTGGGCATACGGGCGGCGTCGTCCATACTGCCCTCACGGGGGATCACGCTGTCAAAGCCCGCCTCGTCCAGCATCTCGGCCAGATTGTGGGCGGCGGCCTCGTTCTCGGCGATCACCGCCAGACGGTGACCCGTGCGCATGTAGGCGGTCAGATCCTCGCAGAGAAGCTTGAAATTCTCGGCGTAGGAGACCATGTGCTTGGTGCGGAAGCCGAAAATACCCCCCAGCCGTCTGCCCGACATACCGTAGGACAGGGAATCCACGTGAACCGTGGCGTTACGTTCCAAAAACACGTCAAAGTCGGTGACGGGCTTCTGGTACTCGGCGAATTTGCCGGCTATGGTGCCTGCCTCGATGAGACTCTTGACGGTCTCGTTCATCTGCCATTCCCCCGCTCGCAGACGGTCGTTCACGGCTTGATTGTTGCGGACGATGAACAGGGTCTTTTCGGGGAAGTAATCCAGAAGGGAAGCGCTCTCGGGGTAGAGCACCTTCATGTATTTGTCCAGATAGTTCAGCTCTGCCCCCGTGGGATGGGGGGAACGGCGGGCGGCGGCGAGGGCGGCCAGCTCCTCGTCCAGCACCCGAGAGGCCTCGGGGGTGCGTCCCTGGGTGGTCTTGCGCTGGGCGCGGATGACCTCCTCCAGCTTGGCAAGGCCCTCGGTGTTTGTGAGGAGCTCTCTTGCGGGGAGCAGATCCGCCTCGTGGATGGCGTGAGTCATGCGCTGGGTCTCGGGATCAAAGAGCCCCATGCGGTCGATCTCGTCGCCGAACAGCTCTACACGGAGAGGGTAAGAGCCCTCGATCAGCTCTCCCTCGTCGTCAAAGAAGGTGGCGTAGGGGGGGCAAACGTCCATGATGCCGCCACGGATGGCGAACTGACCCGGCCCCTCCACCATGTCCACACGGGCGTATCCCGCTCCCACCAGAGCCGAGGCCAGGGCGGCGGGCTCAATGGAGGTGTTGAAGTCCAGATGCACCGAGGCGGCTCGGAGCTTTTCGGTGGGGATGGTGTAGCCGAGGGCGGCGTCGGGGGTGGTGATCACGGCGTCGTAGCCCCCTGTGATGAGGCCTGCCAGCACCTTCAGTCGCTCATGCTCGTACTCGTGGGAGGCGGTGACTCCCGCACCGTAGAAGGACAGGTCACGGGCGGTGTAGAAGGCGGCCTTCAGCCCGAAGCGCTTCAGGGTCTGCTTCAGGCGGACGCAATCCTTTTCCTCGGGGCATACGATGAGGGCGGTCTTTTTCTCGGTCTTGGTGGCGGTGCTCGGAAGGCAGGTGTCCTCGATCAGGGAAATGATGAAGGCCTCGGCGGCTCCCTCGCACAGACCGTTGGCCAGAAGGGGCAGAGGCTTATCCTTGAGATTCCGACGGACGGCTGAAAGTAGCTGACCGTATTCGGGGTCGGTGCGGATGGCGGAGGTTAAGAGGTTCATGGGGCTCCTTTCTGTGGGAGGGCGTCAGGGCTCTGCCCTGCGGGAGGCGATATGTGCCTTGCGGCACGTGATATGCGCCTTGCGGCACGTGATATGCGCCTTACGGCGCGCGATATGCGCCTTCGGCGCGTGATATGTGCCTTGCGGCACGTGATATGTGCCTTGCGGCGCGTGATATGTGCCTTGCGGCGCGTGATATGTGCCTTGCGGCACGTGATATGCGCCTTCGGCGCGTGATATGCGCCTTACGGCGCGTGATATGCGCCTTGCGGCACGTGATATGCGCCCCAAGGGCGCGTGAAACGCCGAAAGGGTAGCATTTTTATCCCCAGGGGGTGTAAAACGCTACCGATGCGGTATGTATGATGGGTTATCCTTTGCGATTGCAGACCTGCATAGCCCCGTCAAGGTCGCCCCTCACGAGCCGTTCCACACCTTCGCAGGCGGAGGGGAACAGGGAGCGGAGCTTTTCCAGCTCCGAGGGGGGGAAGGTGGAGAGTACCCAGTCCTTCATATCGTAGTCGGGGTGGGGCTTCTTGCCCACGCCGAAGCGGATGCGGGGGAAGGCGTCGGTGCCCAGCTCGTCGATGATGCTCCGAAGGCCTCGCTGACCGCCGTCAGAGCCCTTGCCCCGTACCCGCATGCCGCCAACGTCCAGGGACACGTCGTCGGAGCAAACGATGATATGCTCGGGGGGGATCTTGTAGAAGCGGGCGGCGGCGGCTACGGCCTCCCCCGAGGCGTTCATGTAGGTTTGGGGACGCATGAGCAGCACCCGCGCGCCGGCGATGGTTGCCTCGCCTACCAGAGCATTGAACTTGGAGCGGTCGGTGGGACAGCCGAACCTCTCACAGGCCACGTCCATAAAGAGCCAGCCTGCGTTGTGACGGGTCAGGGAATACTGCTTTCCGGGGTTGCCCAGCCCCACCAGAATGTGGGTGATAGGGGTGGTTGAGGGGGCGGTCCTGTTCTTCTCAAGCCGCTTGAAAATGTCGAATATGTCAGCCATGTCGGCTCCTTTGTGATCACAGAAAATTTCCAATATATAACATTATACACATCCAAAGCCTCGCTGTCAAATGCTTTTTGTGAAATTTCCACTATTCACAAAATGTTTACAATTGCAAAAGAAGGAAAATTTACGGAAAACTGTTCCCAAACAGGGGATTATGTGCTATAATATACGATGGTTTACGGGGTCATTCAGTGACCTCCGAGGCCAAGATCCTGTTTATAAAAAAATCATATAAAATGGAGGACTACACCAATGGCAAACAAGTATTGCTACCTGTTCACCGAAGGCAACGCGAATATGCGTGAGCTGCTGGGCGGTAAGGGCGCCAACCTGGCCGAGATGACCAATATCGGTCTGCCCGTTCCCCAGGGCTTTACCATCAGCACCGAGGCCTGCACCCAGTACTATGAGGATGGCCGTCAGATCAATCCTGCTATCCAGGCTGAGATCAACGAGTACATCGTCAAGATGGAGGGCGTTACCGGCAAGAAGTTCGGTGACCTGGAGAACCCCCTGCTGGTTTCCGTCCGCTCCGGCGCCCGCGCTTCCATGCCCGGTATGATGGATACCATTCTGAACCTGGGTCTCAACGAGCAGGTCGTTGAGGTTATGGCCGAGAAGTCCGGCAACGCTCGTTGGGCTTACGACTGCTACCGCC
>JAFXJW010000034.1 GCA_017532045.1 Clostridia bacterium
CATCGGGTATCCTCGACCTTCCGCGCATTCAGACTCCTTCGCCCCGACTTGGGCGAAGGGGTCGCGCGCACAGGTGGTGGGTTCCGTAAGGGAGGCACCACGGGGGCCTCCCTTGCGTGGCGCTCTTTTGGTACTTTTCTCTCGACAGGGAGAGAAAAGTACACATATCAATCTCCCCGATAAACCCAAATTTGAACACTATTTACGCCAAAGAAAGGCAAGTAATATGAATTTCTGTACATTTCTAAAAGATAACCTCGTCATTCTTGACGGCGGTATGGGGACACTCCTGCAAAAGGCGGGGCTGGCCCCCGGAGAGCTTCCCGAGGGGTGGAATCTCACCCACGCCGAGGCGGTGACCGCCATCCATCGTGCCTACTACGACGCAGGCTCTAACGTGGTCAATACAAACACCTTTGGGGCGAATATCCTTAAGTTTTCTACAGAGGAGCTGGACGGCGTCATCCGCGCCGCCGTGGAAAACGCCCGTGCCGCCGCCCGCACATCGAGAGGGAAGCAAGAGAAATTTGTGGCGCTGGATATTGGCCCCACGGGTAAGCTCCTGAAGCCCTTGGGCGACTTCGATTTCGAGGCCGCCGTGGCCGTCTTTGCCGAGACGGTGAAGCTGGGCGTGAAGTACGGAGTGGATCTCATCATGATCGAGACCATGAACGACAGCTTTGAAACCAAGGCCGCTCTGCTGGCCGTCAAGGAGAACAGCGATCTCCCCGTGCTGGTGTCCTGCGCCTTTGGTGAGGACGGCAAGCTCATGACGGGGGCATCCCCCGCCGCCATGGTAGCCATGCTGGAGGGCATGGGGGCGGACGCCATCGGCGTCAACTGCTCCCTCGGCCCCAAGGCCCTTGCCCCTGTGGTACGGGAATACCTGCGTCTGGCCTCGGTTCCCGTCCTGCTCAAGCCCAATGCGGGGCTTCCCTCCGTGGTGGAAGGGGAGACGGTCTACAACGTCGATCCTGCCGAGTTCGCAAGAGACGTGGCCGCCCTCGTTCACGACGGCGTACGGGTGGCGGGCGGTTGTTGTGGCACCACACCCGACTATATCAAAGCCCTCACCGCCGAGATACGGTCGCAGGGGCTCATCGCCGCCCCCGTCACCCCGAAAACCGACACCGTGGTGTCATCCTACACCCACGCCGTCACCCTCGGGGAGAATCCTGTCCTCATCGGAGAGCGCATCAACCCCACGGGCAAGAAGCGCTTCAAGCAGGCGCTTTTGGAGCATGATATCGGCTACATTTTGTCCGAGGGTATCCGCCAGGAGGAGGCAGGGGTGGATATTCTGGACGTGAACGTGGGGCTTCCCGAGATCGACGAGCCCGCTTTTTTGACCGAAGCCGTCTGTGAGTTGCAGGCGATCACGAATCTCCCCCTCCAGATCGACACCTCCGACCCCGTGGCCATGGAGGCCGCTCTCCGCCGTTACAACGGCAAGGCCATGGTGAATTCCGTCAGCGGTAAGGAGGAATCCCTTCGTGCCATTCTTCCTTTGGTCAAAAAGTACGGCGGCGTGGTGGTGGCCCTGACCCTGGACGAGGAGGGCATCCCAGACACCGCCGAGGGGCGGGTGCAGATCGCTCGCCGCATCCTGTCGGTGTGTGCCGAATACGGCATTGACAAAAAGGACATGATCTTTGACACCTTGGCCATGACGGTATCGGCCTCTCCGGACGCCGCCAAGGTCACTCTGGAGGCTCTGTCCCGCATTCGCAGGGAGCTGGGCTGTCATACTTCATTGGGTGTGTCCAATGTCTCCTTTGGGCTTCCCGCCCGAGACGCCGTCAACGGCACCTTCTTTGCCATGGCGTTGACCTGCGGCCTGTCTGCCGCCATCATGAATCCCCATTCCCCCGACATGATGCGTACCTACCATACCTACCGTGCCCTTGCGGGGCTGGACGATAGCTTTGAGGGCTACATCCGCTACGCCGAGACCCTCCCCGCCGCTCCGATTGCGGTTGGGCAGGGAAGCACCTCTGCCGCTCCCAAGGCAACCGAGGGGGCTACTCCTCTGCAAAAGGCCATCGTCAAGGGGTTGAAGGAGCAGGCCGCTACCCTCACCGCCGAGGCGTTGGCCGCCACCCCCGCCCTGTCCGTGGTGCAGGACGAGATCATCCCCGCTCTGGACATCGTGGGGCAGGGATTTGAGAGAAAGACCACCTACCTTCCCCAGCTTCTTATGGCCGCCGAGGCCGCCAAGGCCGCCTTTGAGGTCATCAAGGCGGAGGCTTTGCGTATCGATACTCCCGAGACTACGGGGAAGATGCCCGTGGTGCTGGCCACCGTCAGGGGGGACATCCACGACATTGGCAAGAACATCGTGAAGCTCCTGCTGGAGAATTACGGCTACCCCGTCACCGACCTGGGTCGGGACGTGCCCCCCGAGGCCGTGGTGGAGGTGGTCGTGCAGCTCCACGCCCCCCTCGTGGGACTCTCCGCTCTCATGACCACCACCGTTCCCGCCATGGAGGAGACCATTCGGGCTCTCCGTGAGCATGCGCCGTGGTGCAAAGTCGTGGTGGGCGGAGCCGTTCTTACCCCCGAGTACGCCGCCGCCATCGGCGCAGACCGCTACGCCGCCGATGCCATGGAGACGGTGCGGTACGCCGAGGAGCTGGCGGAAAATCTGTGACCGCACATAAGAAAAACCGCGCCCGTACGGGCGCGGCTTTTTACATTTGGGTTTGTCGGGGAAGAAGGGACTACGTACTTTTCTTTCCGTGGCGAAAGAAAAGTACCAAAAGAATCGCCACTTAAGGAAAGTACCCGGGTACTTTCCTTAAGAATCCTATCCCCTGTCCGGCGCTGCCTTTTTGCCGGGGGGCAAAAAGGCCAATGCGCTGTTACTTCACGGGTTGCCGGATGTCCGCAACCTCGGCGGAGCGCCGAGCTTGCGGGTTTGGCCTGTTCGCGGGGATGCGAAACGAGCTTCCTCGTCCTTCTCCGCGTTTCGGGCGTGTACCGTGCGGACGGCGCTCCGCCGTTCGTGCGGGCTATCGGGCATCCTCGACCTTCTGCGCATTCAGACCCCTTTGCCCCACTGTGGGCGAAGGGGTCGCGCGCACAGGTGGTGGGTTCCGTAAGGGAGGCACCATGGGGCCTCCCTTGCGTGGCGCTCTTTTGGTACTTTTCTTTCGCCACGGAGAGAAAAGTACACGTATCAATCTTCCCGATAAACCCCAATTTATGCGATCGTGCGCTGCTTGCTTTTTTTAAAAAAGCTATTGAAAAAATCCTTGTATTCTGTTATAATAGAGGGGTAAAAAGAATACCGTGTTCGACCTTGCCGCCGAAAGGAGATTTCCTATGAATACCTGCTTCATCCGCAATGCGCGGATCTATCATACCCCCACTCGCTCCTTCTGCGAGGGTGCTATCCTCGTGGAGAAGGGCCGCATCGCCGCCCTGTATACGGGCGGAGACGTGACCCCGCCCGCCGACGTCCCCGCGTACGACGCCGAGGGGCGGCGCATCATCCCCGGTCTGGTGGACGTCCATACCCACGGTCGGGCGGGAGGGGATTTCGGCACCGCCGATCTGCCACTCATGCGGAGGATGGCCAAGTCCTATCTGGACAGCGGCGTGACCACCGTCATGCCCACCCTGGCCTCTGCCCCCCTGCCTGAGCTGGAGACCTCCATCGACTGCATCAACATCCTCCGTGCTAAGGCCGCCGTCTCCGAGGGAGAGCTTCCCCACATTGCAGGCACTCATCTGGAGGGGCGCTATCTCAACGTCAAGCGCCGTGGCGCTCACGCCGCAGAGCTGCTGGTGTCCCCCGATGCTGACGAGCTGGAGGCCCTGATCCGCCGCATGGACGGCGCCCGTCACGTCTCCGCCGCCCTGGAGCTGGATACCCACGGTGAGTTCCGCCGCCGTGCCCTGGCATTGGGTGCTACCCTGTCCTTGGGTCACACCGACGCCGACTATAACACCGCTATCTCCCTGTTCGGGGAGGGCGTTACCGCTCTGACTCACACCTTTAACGCCATGCCTCCCCTCCATCACCGTGACGGCGGCGTGGTGGCCGCAGGCCTGACCTCGGAGAATGCTCTCTGCGAGATGATCTGCGATGGCTTCCACATTTCCCCCCATATGGTGGGACTGGCCTACCGCCTGGCGGGGGAGAGATTGGTGCTGATCACCGACTCCATGGAGGCCACGGGATGCGTGGACGGCGAGTACCGCATTGCGGGCAATCCTGTTACCGTCAAGGACGGTAAGGCACGTACCCACGACGGCGCCATTGCCGGCAGTACCCTTTCCATGTGGGAGGCGGTCTGCAACCTGCAAGACTTTGCCGGCGCTTCCCTTGGGGATGCGGTGTACGCCGCTACCATGGCTCCCGCCCTTGAGATCGGACTGGAGGCCGAGATCGGCTCCATTGAGATCGGCAAGCGAGCCGATCTCTTGGTATTGGAGAATAATGAGATCGCCCGCATTATGTGCGGCGGCTATTGGCATGGATAAAGTGGGGTTTATCGAGGGGGTATCGCCCCCTCGACCCCCACTTAAACCCTTCTTGAAAGAAGGGTTTAAGAATCCCAAGAACCTTTAAAAAGCATTATATACCAATGCTTTAAAGGTTTTGGGGATTCTTAAGGGACTTTTGCAAAAGTCCCTTAAGCGGGTGCAGGGCAGAGCCCTGCAAACACCAATTTGTAAGCAATCCATTTTACTGAAAGGAGAGGCTGTCATGGATACGAACACCCACATATCGGATGCGGGGACAGTCCCTGCGGAGGCAAAAAGGTCCCCTGGTCCGTGGGAAGCCGCCGCGCAGATTCGGCGCAAGGCCGGAGAGGCTTTGGGCGGGCATAGTGTGGGACTGAGCCACCGCCTGTTTCTGACACTGTCGCTCGTCATTCTCATTACGGCGGCGATTGCTCTGTATGCCGTGGTGTTCTGCCTTTCCTTGGCGGGCGGGCTGATTTTTGGTGATGCTCCGTGGGTCGACGCTGTGGCCAACACTCTGCTGGCGGCCCTTCTCTTGGGTCTGGCTCTGCCCTTGGCCGTGTCTCTGGGGCGGCTGTCCTGCCTCATGGTCATCCCTGAAGGGAGGGGCGCCCACGGGATGGCCGTATTGGTATCGACTCTCTCTCCGACGGATCTGTTCTACCCCTTCACGTCTCTTCGTGCCTACGGTCGCTCCATGGCTGTGGGGATGGAGGCGTTGGCGTTCCTGACCTGCGGGATCGGACTTCCCATGCTGGCGGGTCGGCTGGTATGGCTTTCTCTGCTGACGGCAGGGCAGACTCCATGGATTTGTGCTCTTGCCATGGCAGGGACTGTGATCCTTGGCCTTGGCTGGGGCTTTGGGGTATTGCTCTTGTCGGGAAAGCGGATGGGATTTTCCTATTTCGTGTTTGTCCATGAGGAGCTGTCCCTGAGTGACGTCAACCGCCTGTACCGCAGCTTCCACCGCCCCCTCCTCCCCGCCCTTTGCTTGCGGGTGAGACTGCTGGGCGCATACGCCCTGTCGGTGGCGGGGGTCTGTGTCCCCTTCGTGTTCTACTCCGTCCCTCTGGGGCTTTGCTGTAAGGCCGTGTATGGCCGTGATCTGGCGAAGTCGTAGAGGGTATAGTCCACCTGAGGCAAATCATGTCAAAGGGCGTATCTGCGACGAGCGGGTACGCCTTTTTCCTGTGTCAAAGGGGGGAGGAACAAATTTCTATTGACAAAGAAACGGGTGTGTGATATAATTAAAATGATATAATGTGTTTTGCGGCGGAGGCCGAGGACAGAAGGAGTATTATGGGTATGAAAATGAATGGAGTCATGCGCAGTATCGTGTGGCCGGTGCTATCGCTGGTGCTTGTGTGGTCGCTTCTTGGCTGTAACGGGGAAGGCCCTTCCCGGGAAAGCCTTGACGCCGATTCTACTACCCACGTGTCCGGTGAGAAAACCGAATCGACCTCTATTGCCGAGGAATCCACCGAAGACGGCACGGTCGGGAGCGATGTCCAAGGAGGAGCTGACTCCGAGGATGCCGAGACCACCGTGGGAGGGTCGACCGATACCGAGACGGATACTTCCGACACCGAGACCGCCGAGGAGGAGATTACACGGGAGGATCTGTTTGGGCTGGATATCCCCGAGGGGGAATATACGTTGACCTTTGAGAATCTGGACGTGTTAGGATCTGACCATAACGTGGTCATATTTGTGATTGATCGCTTTGACTGGGAATATTATGAGGGCGCGAGAATATACGCTCCCGAGATTTTTTATAATCTGGATAACGGCGGATTCACATATTTCAAGGATTCCATATCGCTGTATCCCAGAACCTTTCCCAGCATCGCCTATATGGTCACCGGCGCGGAAAATGATTTTTCCATGAGCCGAAACGAGTATTTTGAGACGGCGTACTCGAGATCCGAGTACGTGCGCGCTCTTTACAATGCGGGATATGACATAAACATTTACACAGACAGCTATTACGGCTATACGAATGCCGCCGCCATGGCCAATTATGCGCAGAACGCCAAAAACAGCGGCGAGGGCTATATGGCGTGCAGCACGGATATGAAGCAGATCTATTCCCATCTCACGAATAAGGGTATGACCGTGGGGGAGGGCAAGAAGAGCTATAAGTTTATCCATCTTTCGGGTACCCACCTGCCCCTGTCCTATGACGAGAACTTCAATCCTCTGCCGGCGGGCGATCCCAAAAAAAGTAATCCAACCGTCGGGTTGAGGATGAGCTTTGCTATCATCAACCGATATATCGACGAAATGAAGCGGTTGGGCGTATACGAAAACTCCACCATCATCATCACGGGAGACCATACCTCCATCGGCTCTGACAGCGCTGTTCCCCTCCGCTGGGCACACGTGACGCCCCTGTTCGTTAAGCCCTCGTCGCAAAGCGGCGGGGAGCTGGTCATCTCGGAGGCTCCCGTCAGCCACGCCGATATGTTCTCCACGGTGCTGAAGAGCGAGGGCTTTAAGAGCTACGCAAGCTTTGGCAGATCGGTGTTCGATATTTCGGAGAGCGAGATAAGGGAACGCCTGTACTATTTCCAAAAGCAGGATACGGTAAACGGCGCGCTCAATTACGAAATGGTGGTATTCAGGATCCGAGGTAAGGCTGCTGACTACGCCAATTGGGAAATCATTGACCGGCATTATATCGGAGGCAGCATTTACAAGTAAAGGAATACAGTTTAGGAAACATATGAGCAACAATGTAGAAAACGAAAAGCCTATGGGCGAGGGTGTCGAAATTCCGGCGCCCGAAAAAAAGAAGAAAAAGAAGAAGTACAAGGGCTTCACCCTGAAGCAGCGATTGGCGCCCACCATTCTGCTTTCCTTGGTTGCCCCCTTGACGGTGCTTGTGTTCGGCCCTTTGGAGGTCTATTACAACAACGTGGCAGAGTTCTCCTTTGCACTGTCCGATTTCATTTCGTGGAACGTTTTGTTCTGCGTAGTGAGCGCGGCGGTGATCTGTGGGATCCTTTTGCCCCTGCGGAGGCGTGTGTTTGATATCGTATATGCCGTGGTGGCGTGGCTGTCTGTCATGCTGTTCGTGCAGGGAAACTACCTGAACTTTGGTCTCAATTCTCTTGAGGGTGACGGATTGGGAAGTGCGCCGACACCGGTATGGGTCAAGCTCCTGAACGTGTTGATCTGGCTTGCTGTCGGCGCGGCGCTGATCCTTGCGGTGGTTTTGGTCAAGAGAAAGCACCGAGAGATCTTGCGCTTGGGCTTCTGCATCCTGATGATCACCGTGATCGGTATGCAGGCGCTGACCTGCGGAGTGGTGCTCCTGACGGCGGACACGGAGGACGCTCCCGTCGGTATCGGCGACGTTCCCGACAAGGAATATATTCTCACTTATGAGAACATGGATAGGGTGGGTGATACCCACAACGTGATCTATTTCGTGATCGATCGCTTTGATTGGGAATACTACGAGGCGGCCAGAGAGCATTGCCCCGAGATCTTCTACCACGTGGATGACGGCGGCTTTACCTACTTCAACGACGCCACCTCCCTGTATCCCAGAACCTTCCCCAGCATTCCTTACATGTTTTCGGGTGTGGAGACTGACTTTTCCATGAGTCGAACCGACTATTTCGCAAAGGCCTATACCGAATCTCCCTTCCTGAAGGAAATGAAGAATGCCGGATACAGCATCAATTTCTATTCCGACAACTACTACGGCTACGATAACGCCTATTTCCTGAAGGACACCGTTTCAAATTCCTCGGGCAACGAGGGATACTCTATTGATAGCCGACTCGGCCTGTCTGCCGACATGATGAGACTTTCGCTGTACAGATATCTCCCTACCGTTGCCAAGGGTGCGGTGGGCAATATCAGCACCCCCTCCTTTGAAAAGCATGTGATCTATAACGCCACGGGGGAGAAGTACACCACGGACATGCGGGATCTCTACAACTATCTCGGGGAGAACCCCCTGCGGATCAGCGGAGACGGAGAGAAGACCTTCTCCTTCATCCATTTGTCGGGTACTCACGTTCCGCTCCCCTACGACCAGAACTTCAATCCCATCGGGGAGGGACATCCCGAGCGAAATGACAAGATGAGCGCCATGAAGCAGAGCTTCAAGATCATCAACCGATATCTGGATATGATGAAGGAGCTGGGCATCTACGATGATGCGACCGTTATCATTACCGGCGATCACGCCTCCATCGGATCAGATGACAAGGAGCCCCTCATGTGGGCGTATGTAACGCCCTTGTTCGTCAAGCCTGCCGGCACGGCGGAGGGGGCTCTGACCGTATCGAGCGCCCCCGTGTATCACGGAGACCTGTTTGCTACCATCGTGAAATCCGAAGGGATCGACACTGACGTGGACTTCGGGAGGAGCGTGTTTGAATTCTCCGAGGGAGAGGATCGTGTCAGACCCTTCTACTTCCAGCGGTATGACAAGGTGGACGGAAAGGTCAACTACGAGCAGTTCGTGTATGAGATCCGCGGAGCGGCAAGCGTTTACGAAAATTGGGTACGCACCGAGAGGTACTATCTCGGGAAGAACATCTACGATTAAGGTGTGAGGATGAACCAATATGGGTATTGATATTATGTATTATATATGTATCCCCTTTGGATACTTGATGAAGTGGTGCTGGCAGATCGAGGGGAACTACGGTTGGGCCATCGTGCTGTTTACGCTGGCCACCAAGATCGTGCTTCTCCCCTTCTCGGTGTGGGTACACAAAAACTCGATCAACATGGTCAAGATCCAGCCTGCGGTGAATTTCCTGAAGGCGAATCACTACGGGGACATGGATACCTTTGCGGATGAGCAGGCCAAGCTCTTCAAAAAAGAGAATTATCATCCCCTCCTGTCTCTGATCCCTCTGATTTTGCAGATCGTTCTGCTTCTGGGTGTGGTCCAGACCATCTACCATCCCCTGGACTACCTGTTCGGGATGGACGCCGGTGTGATACAGGCTCTTGGGGAGGCTGTTCAGGCGAATACCGAGGACTCCTCCTATCAGCTCATGATCGTGGAGGCTATCAAAAACGGCGTGATCACCACGTCCACGGTGATCCCCGGGGTATCCGCCGAGGTCCTTGCCTCGGTGATCGCCAACGTTCAGGCCTTTGATACCGGCTTCCTTGGCATCAATCTCCTGGCCGTTCCCGCAGAGGTGTGGGGCGCCTACGTCCTCGTGCCTGTGGTAGCGGGTATCTCCTCGTGGCTTTTGTGCTTTACCCAGAATCGTTCCAACGTGATCCAGCACGAGCAGGGTAAGCTCAGCAAGTACGGCCTCATGGTGGTGTCGGTGGGCATCTCCCTGTATCTCGGCATCGGTGTTCCTGCGGGGATCGCCATGTACTGGGTTGCGGGCAATATTCTTTCCATTGTTCAGATGTACATTCTCAACGCCATCATCAACCCCAAGAGGTACGTGGACTACGAGGAGCTGGAAAAGAGCCGCCTGGCTCTGGCGGAGCTTGAAAAGCTGGGCGGAGAGGGAAAGCGCTCCCCCGAATACAAGGAAAACGCCGCAAGGGAGAAGAAGGATTATAAGCGATTCTTCTCCATTGTGAACAAGCACGTGGTCTTTTATTCCGAGAAGAGCGGCTTTTACAAGTACTTTGAGGCCATCATTGACGCGCTTTTGAAGAAGTCCAGCGTCACCGTCCACTACGTTACAAACGACCCCAATGACGTCATCTTTGAGATCGCCAAGGAGCAGCCTCGGATCAAGCCCTACTACATTGGGGTGAAGAAGCTCATCCCCCTCATGATGAAGCTGGAGGCCGACGTGGTGGTCATGACCACCCCCGATTTCAACAAGTACTACATCAAGCGGTCGCTGATGAAGAAGGACGTGGAGTATATCTACGCGCCCCACGATATGATGAGCGTTCATATGGGCTTCCGTGAGGGGGCTCTGGATGAATTTGATACCATTTTCTGCACCGGCGTCCACGTGGCGCGGGAGGTCAGAGCCACCGAGCAGGTCTACGGACTCCCCGAAAAGACCTTGGTGGAGTTTGGCTATCCCTTTGCCGATAAGCTCATTGAGGCGGGGGAGCAGGAGCGGGCTCAGCACGTATCCACGGGGAAGAAGGAGATCCTCATCGCCCCCTCATGGCAGGAGGATAACCTGTTGGATTCCTGCATTGATACCCTCATCGAAAAGCTTTACTGTGACGAGTACCACCTCATCGTCCGTCCTCATCCCGAGTACGTGAAGAGATATTCTGCCAGAATGAACGCCCTCGTGGAGAAGTATCGGGATCGGGTGGGGGAGAATCTCAGCTTTGAGTTGGATTTCTCCCGCAACAAGAGCGTATACGCCTCGGATCTTTTGATCACCGACTGGTCGGGCATCGCCTTGGAGTACTGCTTTGCCACCAAGCGCCCCGCCATGTTCGTGAACACCAAGCTGAAGTGCATGAATGAAAACTGGGAAAGGATCGGCCTGACTCCCGTGGAGATCACCCTCCGTGATCAGGTGGGTGTTTCGGTAAATAAGGAGGACGTGGAGAGCTGCGACGAGATCGTCAGGAAGCTGCTGGATTCCTCCGCGGAGTACGAGCGGATCATTGAAGAGACCCTGGAGAACCATCTGTACAACATCGGACATGCAGGGGAGGCCGGAGCCAAATATATCCTGAAATCCCTGAAGGCTAAGAAAAAACAGGCAAATCCCTGAATACTGTTGACAAATCGACTCGTCTGTGCTATAATGACCTTGTTAATCATTTATGCATGGAGAAACGGTTATGAATATTTTGTCGACGGTAGGCGCAACATCCGCCTATATCGATCCTTCCAGCGTCAGTATTCTCATCACCTCCATCAGCGGCATCGTGATCGCGGTGGGAGCGACATCCGTCATTCTTTGGAGAAAGCTGAAGAAGTCGGTTGCCAAGACTCTGAACATTAACGAGAACGCCAATAAAGAGGTGGAAGAGGACGTCGTTTTTGAGGACGACGAGGACGACGAGGATTGATCATTCAATATAGCAAAGTCAGCTCTCCGGATTGAACGGGGGGCTTGCTTTGCTCCATTTTTGTCGGTTTTTGCATTGTGTTTGTTCATTTTTTTGAAAACATATTATTTTTTTGAGCAAAAAAGGAGGAACTACCATGGAAAAAAGAATTGTGCGGATACTCAGCTTGATTCTGGCGGGCGCTATGCTCTTTGGCTGCGCTATGCTTACGTCCTGCGGAGACGACAGAAGGAAGATCGTTATTTATACCAGCGTTGAGGACTTCCAGATCGAGTATATGCAGCAGAAGTTCGCTGAAAAATTCCCCGATTATAACATCATCATTGAGTACAAGTCCAGCGGCGATCATGCGGCTACCCTGAAGAGCGCGGGGAAGAACGCGGGCTGTCAAATCACCCACAATCTGGAATACGGCTACGCCGCCGAGCTGGCCGCCGCCGGCGTGCTGGCTGACCTGCAGGGCATTATTGATTTCACCAAATATACCGACGATGCGACCCTCAGCACCTTCTATGCGCCCGAGCTTCGCAACGGCGGCGCCATCATTGTGAATAAGACGGTGCTGGAGGAGCGAGGCTTGCCTATGCCTACCTCCTATGGGGATCTTCTGAATCCCGTGTACAAGGATCTGATCTCCATGCCCAACCCCAAGGCGTCTGGCACGGGATACATGTTCCTTTTGAGCCTGGTGAACGCTTGGGGCGAGGAGGAGGCCTTCGAGTATTTCGATAAGCTCTCGGATAACGTTCTGTCCTTCACCTCCTCGGGCTCCGGCCCTGTGAACGCCCTTGTGGGCAAGGAGGTGGCCATCGGTCTGGGTATGACCGCCCATGCCGTGCAGGAGATCAACGACGGCGAGAACCTGGAGGTGATCTTCTTTGAGGAAGGCTCTCCCTACTCCCTGTACGGACAGGGGATCATTGCGGGCAACGAGACCGACGAGGCCGTTGTGGAGGTGTTCACCTACCTGGCGGGTGAGCTGTCGGAGGAGCTGTGCGCCGCCTTTTATCCCGAAAAGATCTATGCGGACAAGGATTTCACCCTGGAGAAATTCCCGCAGAATATTCAGTATGCGGATATGAGTAACAATACCCCCGAAAGAAAGGCAGAGCTGCTGGTAAAATGGATGCATTGACAACCCCTAAGCTTCAAATCAGAAATATCAGTAAGATCTATAACGAGCAGAAGGATACCCCCGCCCTGGAGGACGTGTCCTTTGATGTGCAGGCAGGCGAGCTTTTGTCCATTCTGGGCCCCTCGGGCTGCGGAAAGACCACCCTGCTCAAGATTTTGGTGGGCTTGCTCCCTCCTACCTCGGGCAGTATCTATCTGGACGGAAGCGAGATCACCCACCTGCCCTCGGCCAAGCGCTCTATGGGTATTGTATTCCAGAACTACGCCCTGTTCGAGAATATGACGGTGCTGGACAACGTGGTCTACGCCGCCTACCTGAAGGCCAAACGGGAGAAGAGCGCCACCAAGGCCGAGATCCGAGGAAAGGCCGAGGATATGCTGGAGATACTGGGTGTGTCCCACGTGGCGGGGAAGTACCCCGCTCAGCTATCCGGCGGTCAGCAGCAGAGGGTTGCCATCGCCAGAACCCTGATCCATAACCCTGCTATTATGCTCTTTGACGAGCCTATGTCGGCTCTGGACGTGGACACGAGACTCCAGCTCCGTGACGTGATCAAGCAGATCCAGCGGGACTTCGGTACCACCATGATCTACATTACCCACGATCAGGAGGAGGCCTTCGCCATGTCGGATCGCATACTCGTGATGCGGAACGCCCGTATTGCCCAATTGGATACCCCGGAGAATATCATCAAAAATCCCGCCGACGAGTACGTGAAAAGCTTCGTGGTGGACAACATTCAGAAGAAGATCGACTCTCTGTCAAGATTTTCAAGGTAAGCGGGAGAGGATCTCATGTACAAGTTGAAAAGAATGGGGGGCTTCAGTGCCTCCGTAAAAATCATGGTCATAGCGGTGCTGGTCCTTTTGGTGATCCTCCCCCTTGGGATGATGTTTGCCCAAATGACACCTGCGGATTTTTCTGCTGTTGTCCATTCCCCCGTGTTCTCGGAGGCGCTGGTCAACTCGGTGGTCCTGTCGGCTATTGCCACCGCCGTCAGCGTAGCCCTTGCTTTGACCCTTGCCTTTTGTATCGTGAGAACGGGGATCAAGTGGAAGGGCGGGTGGAACGTGATCCTTACTCTGCCCATGCTCATTCCCTCCATCTCCCACGGTATGGGATTGATCATCCTGTTCGGCGGTAACGGAATCCTCAAAAATCTTTTGGGACTGCAAAGCAGCATTTACGGCAACGTGGGCATCGTGGTAGGCTCGGTGATGTACGCCTTTCCCGTGGCCTACATCATGCTGGCGGACGTGCTGAAATATCAGGATACGTCGGTTTACGATGCCGCCGATATTCTGGGCATCGGGAAGGCAAGACAGTTTGTCCGTTTGACCCTGCCCTATCTGGCTCGCCCCCTTGCGGCGGCCACCTTCAGCTCCTTCGCCATGATCGTCACGGACTACGGCGTTCCCCTCATGATCGGCGGCAAGGTCAAGACCCTGTCCATGCTGATGTTCGAGGACGTCATCAGTCAGCTTCAGTTCGGCAAAGGCTGCGTTTACAGTCTGTTTTTGATCCTGCCCGCCATTGTTGCCTTCGCTTGCGACCTTCTGAATAAGGAGCGGGGAAGCCTGTCCTTTGTCAAGGCTACCCACAGGAAGGCGGGTAAGGTCAGCACGGGAGTGGCATATCTGATTGTGGCTACCGTGTCCCTGCTGGCGCTTTTGCCCATTGCGGCCTTTTTGATTCTGGCCTTCGCCAAGTCCTATCCCTCGGATATGGCGGTTACGCTGAAGAATTTTGCCTCCACCCTGGAGCGGGGCGGCCTCAGATACCTGACCAACTCGCTGGTCATAGCCCTGCTGACTGCGGCGGCGGGAACGGCTCTTTCCTATGCCTGCGCCTACCTGACGTCCAGAATGAGATCGGCGGCGTCCAGAGTGATCCATATGCTGATTCTGGCCTTCATGGCCATTCCCGGTATCGTTCTCGGTCTGTCCTACGTGACCGCCTTTTCGGGAACGGCTCTTTACGGCACGCTGGCTGTCATTATTATGGTCAACACGGCTCACTTTATGTCGTCGCCCTACCTGATGATGTATAATTCCTTTGGCAAGATGAACGGCAATCTGGAGGCGGTGGGCGCCACCCTCGGCGTGTCCCGCCTGAGGATGATCAAGGACGTCCTTGTGCCTCAAAGCCTCTCTACCATACTGGAGATGTTCACGTATCTGTTCGTGAACTGCATGATGACCATCTCGGCGGTGTCCTTCCTGGCTACCATTGACACCAAGCCCATCTCGCTGATGATCAATCAGTTTGAGGCCCAGAGACAGTACGAGTGCGCGGCGGTGGTGTCCATTCTCATCCTCGTCGCCAATATCATCATCAAGGCGGTCTCGGGCGCTGTGAAAACGATTATTGAAGGGAAAAAAGCAAAATGAGCTTAAGTAGAAAACAGTTTGATATTCTTGTCCTCCTGGAGGATAAGGCAGGGGCGGTGTCCCAGCGAGAGATCGCGACCGAGACGAATATGTCGGTGGGAAGCGTCAACAAGATCATGGGCGAGCTGTCGGAGCTGGGCTACGTGGCCGGCGGACGGATCACCGACGGGGGCAGAGAAGCCCTTGAGCCCTACCGAGTCAAGCGGGCCATCTTCATTGCGGCGGGCTTTGGCTCCCGTCTCGTTCCTATTACCCTCAACACCCCCAAGCCCCTGGTGCGGGTGAAGGGAAGGAGGATCATCGACAGCCTGCTGGATGCGGTCGTGGCCGCCGGCATTGAGGAGATCTACATTGTGAGAGGCTACCTGGCCGAGCAGTTCGATCAGCTTCTCCACAAGTATCCCATGATCCGGTTCCTGGAGAATCCCGTCTACAACGAGACGAACAATATCTCCTCGGTGTACGTGGCCAGACATCTTCTGGCGGGGAGCTATATATTCGAGGCGGATCTGTTCGTGTATAACCCCAAGATCATTACCAAATACCAGTACCACACCAATTATCTGGCCGTTCCCTGCGAGAAAACGGATGATTGGTGTCTGATCACCGACGCAAACGGCGTGGTCAAGAAGCTGCAGATCGGCGGTGTGGGCTGTCACCATCTGTACGGCATCTCCTATTGGACCGAGGAGGATGGCAAGAGACTTGCCGGGCATATTGAGAACGTGTACAAGAATGTTCCCGGAGGCAAGGAGAGATATTGGGATCAGGTGCCCTGTGAGACCTACCTGTCCGAGTATAAGATCCAAGTCAGACCCTGTACCTTCGGCGACATCATTGAGATCGACACCTTTAACGAGCTGAAGAAGATCGATTCCAACTACGCTATGTAACAAAGAAACCGAGCCCTCCATGGGGGCTCGGTTTTTGGCGTTGAGAGACCGTTTTAGATGACATACTTACCGTTTTACCCTTGAAATGACGCCACAGGCAATTTTGCTACCCGCGTTCCCCGACGGCTGCGTTGTGAAATCATCGGGGCCATCGTGAATGATCACCGTTTTGCCGAGGATCTCATTTACGGTGAAACGGTCAGTAAGAAAAGCGAGAAATGCCCGACCGCCTGCGCCAAAAAGGGGAGGCATATCCCCCGCGTGGTGGGGGTGGGGGCAATCGTTGGGGTTGTAATGGGTACCCGCATCGGCAAACGGATCATCCTCGTTCCCTGTGCAAGACGCGCCGCCATGGATATGGAACGCAAAGATATTGCTTCCGCAGACACCCTCCGTGGCCGGTAGTCCAAGGATATCAGCCACCACCAATACGCCCCGCCCTGCTTGATAGAATTTGACTGTTCCGTGAATTTGGCTATACTCTACACTTCCATTCACCGCCGCTACCGCATGGGGCAAGCCTTGCAGCATGGAATAGAGATTCGTTTCATGGCTCTTGTAGTACATATTCGACCTCCCGTACTGAATTTAATATCGTTATATGTTATGCTATAAGATATGAAAACGTGTTCGAGAGGGACGCAAAAAGGACACCCGAGGGTGTCCTTGCGGTGTGTTTGGTGACCGAAATAGATGACAAAAATGTGTTTTGCTAAAGTCCAAAGAAAAGATATTCGGTGAGCAAGGCGTTCACCGAATACCTTTCGCCTTTATATCGGGAAGATATTCCTCAATACGCCATATGCGATCGCCAAGATCAGCTCAACCCACAAAAAGATTTCCCATGTCCCCATTCGCCTTGTTCCGTGCAGGACATAGTTTACCTCGCTTGCGGCAAGATACGCCAGTAAAAACGGGCCGGTGACAAAGAGAAAGGTATTGTAATGAAAGGCCGAGACAAAATCAAAACGAAGGAGCGCGAGTAGCATTCTGGATATTCCGCAGCCGACACATTTCAAGCCCGTGATTTTAGAAAACAGGCAGGGAATACCATGCCCTGTAAGAAGAACGAACACAAGATAGGCCAGAGCGATGCCGAATATGACAGAATATTTGACTACGGTTGCGCGCAGGCGCGTCTTTTGCTCGTGATTACATGTCAGCAATGGCTTTGTTGAGGGAGTCCTGAAGCAGTCCGTAAACGACGATACCGAGACCAAGGAACATCAGAACGAGGTAAAGAATATTCGTGGAGCCCTTTTCGTTGGCAACGATGTCGCGCTTCTCACCCATCTTGTATGCCCAGAAATAGCCGTAAATACCACAGGTTACCAGGGTAAGCAGGAAGGCTGCGCCGCCGGCGGTGTCATTTTCATGACCCGAGGCTTTGTTCATTTCGTTGGTAAGACAGACAAACCAGTAGATTCCGTAAATTCCGCAGGTGACGAGGGACAAAATGATAGCGGTTACGATGGAGCGCTCCTTAATTCCCTCAATGTTGGGAGCATTTTTCTTCGATCCGTTGTTTGTTTTCAGAGAGACGCCGCAATTGACACAGATGACGGCATCAGGAATGACGGTTTTGCCGCAATCGGGGCAAAATGCGTTGCCCGTGCCGGCTTCTACGCCGCACTTGAGGCAGACAGCCTGATTATCATTCATCGGCTCTCCACAGTGTCTACAGTACATGGTGAATTCCTCCATATGTCGAGATTTTTTGAGATTATTCGCATAACCTTACGGGTACATTATACAATATGAATATCCTTTTGTCAAGATGCAAATGTGTCAGGATTAAAAAACAAGGGTGACCGCTTTAGATGGCATTTTGTGTTATATTATTTCCATTTTCCCATGGATTCCCGACGTTCTTGCTCTTTTCGATCCGCCACGTCCCTGATGCGAGCCTGCTTTTTGTCTTGCGCATTTTTCATTAGGCGAGGAATCAGCACCAATACAAACGTGAGCAGCATTCGCAGAATCGTCACCGAAAGTGCCGAGGAAAGCGCCCCATAGAAGCTCTTGGCAAAAAACGCAAGCGGTATGTAAAGCGGGATGGAAGCGCAGAAGACGAATGCGGAAAGCGCAAATTCCTTCTTGTATTCATCGCTGCCTGCGTCGGGATCATCGTCTTTCAGTGAACGCAAAAACGCAATAAATAATTTATTTCTTCCCAACACGAAGAGGTTGCCCCGTTCCTTATTCACAAAGGCAATAACAGCATAAATGACAGAACAAATGCCAAATACAATTGCCGGAGCTGAATTGAATGAAATTGAGGCATTTTCATGTAAGATTACAGGCAAAACACAGGCAATTAAAATTGCAACGGATAAGAAAATAAATATTAGGGCACCTCTAAAAACCCCTCGCACAGCGAATCGACGGAATCTTTTCCGTCATTCGTCACAAAAATCCTTCGTATAGGATCAACTATACGTGCGGCTTTTTGTTTAGACTGACGAAAAATCTTCTCGTCGCTCGCCG
>JAFXJW010000035.1 GCA_017532045.1 Clostridia bacterium
CTTTTCTTTCCGTGGCGAAAGAAAAGTACCAAAAGAATCGCCACTTAAGGAAAGTACCCGGGTACTTTCCTTAAGAATCCTATCCCCTGTCCGGCGCGCCCTTTTGCCGGGGGGCAAAAAGGCCTTATGCGCCGTCACTTCGCGGGTTGCCGGATGTCCGCAACCTCGGCGGAGCGCCGAGCTCGCGGGTTTGGCTGATTCGCGGGGATGTGTCTCCGCATTTCAGGCGTGTTCCGCGGGGACGGCGCTCCGCCGTTCGTGTGGGCTATCGGGTATCCTCGACCTTCCGCGCATTCAGACTCCTTCGCCCCGACCTGGGCGAAGGGGTCGCGCGCGCAGGTGGTGGGTTTCGTAAGGGAGGCACCCTGGGGGCCTCCCTTGCGTGGCGCTCTTTTGGTACTTTTCTCTCGACAGGGAGAGAAAAGTACGTATATTAATCTCCTCGATAAACCCAAATTTCTCAATCTTGATACAACTTGCACAGTATGCCAAAGCTATACCACAAAATCACCAATTGTGTGATTTGGGACATTTGCCTCCGTCATTCGGGGAAAATAAGAAGAAATTGTAAATAATGACACCTTTCTTGCCCAAAATCACAAAAAACCTGTTGACAAATTGGTGATTTTGTGGTATAGTTATGTCAACCAAAAAAGAAAATCGTTTGTTCATTGTCACAATGATGAACAAAAGGTTCGTCAGAACCCACGAATGACCCGATCCTGCCCGCCGTTTGACCCGCAGATCGGGCTTTTCTCCGCAAGAAAGGGAAGGGAGTGAGTTTGTGCCTCGATTTTTTGTTGCCCCGTCCGATGTCAGCGGCGATACCGTGACTCTGACGGGTGAGAATGCCCATCACGCATCCTACTCCCTACGGCTTGCTCCGGGAGACAGGATACGGGTATGCGACCAGCGGACCGCCTACCTCTGCGAGATGGTCAGCTTCAACGGCGAGATCGCTACGGCACGCATCCTTTCCGCAGATCCCATCGACACCGAGCCACCTTTTACCGCCCGCCTCTACCAAGCCCTCCCCAAGGGAGATAAGCTGGATACCGTCATTCAGAAGGCGGTGGAGTGCGGAGTGACCGAGATTATCCCCTTTGAGTCCTCCCGATGCATCGTCCGCGCCAAGCCCGAGGCAGAGACAAGGAAGACCGAGCGGCGGTGCCGTATCGCCGAGGAGGCCGCCAAGCAGTGCGGTCGAGGTGTGATCCCCACTGTAAGACCCACCGTTACCTTTGCCGAGGCCTTGAGGGCCGCAGGGAAGGCTGACCTCGCCCTCTTCTGCTACGAGGGACAGGACGTTACCCCCCTCCCCGTCATTCTGGAAATGGCAGATCCCGTGCTGGAGACCGCACGCAGGGAAGGCAGACGCCCCGAGATCGCCATATTTGTTGGTAGCGAGGGAGGCTTCTCCCCCGAGGAGGCCGCCGCCGCCCGAGAAGCAGGCTTTGCTATGACGGGACTGGGCAAGCGCATTCTTCGAACCGAGACAGCCTCAGGCTTCGTGCTGAGCTGCCTTATTTATGCTCTTGAGCTTTGACCGTACCTTTGTACCCGAGTCCGCGCGGCGGATGAAAATAAAAATTTTTTAAAGAAAATAAATCAAAGAGAGGTAAAAGTCTATGTCTAACAGACTGTTTCAAAGCGTGATCCACCAAATGAAGGATGCCGTTGACCGTACCATCGGTGTCATCGACGAGACCGGCGTTATCATCGCATGCTCCGAGCTTGTGAAGATCGGCGAGGTTCGTCAGTCGATCCGTGACGAGCTGGCCTACACCACCGATATCGTTGTGACCGGCGGCTATACCTACCGTCCCCTGACAGGCGGCGTCAAGCGCGAGTATATCGTGTTCGTAGAGGGCGAGGATGCCGAGGCCGATAAGACCTCCCGTCTGCTCTGCGTGGCTCTGGGTAACATCAAGAACCTGTACGACGAGAAGTATGATAAGGGCTCCTTCATCAAGAATATCATTCTGGATAACATTTTGCCCTCTGATATCTACATCAAGTCCAAGGAGCTGCATTTCAACGCTGAGGACTGCCGTGTGGTCTTCCTGGTCAAGTTCCTGAGCAAGACTGACATGATGCCCTTCGAGATGCTGCAGAATATGTTCCCCGACAAGGCCCGTGACTACGTGATCAGCGTCGGTGAGCACGATATCGTTCTGGTTAAGGAGGTCAAGTCCGGCGCCGAGAACCGTGAGATGGAGAAGATCGCCACCAATATCGTGGATACCATGTCCTCTGAATTCTATACTAAGGTCTCGGTTGGCGTTTCCACCATCGTGGATAACATCAAGGATCTGGCCCGCGCCTACAAGGAGGCGCAGATCGCTCTGGATGTCGGTAAGGTGTTCGAGAATGAGAAGAGTGTTGTCAGCTACGAGAATCTGGGCATCGGCCGTCTGATCTATCAGCTTCCCACCACACTCTGCGAGATGTTCTTGCAGGAGGTGTTCAAGAAGGGTAGCCTTGAGTCTCTGGACCGCGAGACCCTCATGACCATCCAGTGCTTCTTCGAGAACAACCTGAACGTTTCTGAGACCTCCCGTAAGCTCTTCGTCCACCGCAACACGCTGGTGTACCGTCTGGAGAAGATCCGCAAGTTTACCGGTCTGGATCTCCGTGAGTTCGAGCATGCAATTACCTTCAAGGTTGCGCTGATGGTTAAGAAGTATCTCAGCTCTAAGCCCTCCAAGTATTGATAATAAACTCCCCCGACCTCGTCGGCAGGAATTTGCATAAAATGCGGGGATATGCGTGTATACTATGCTTGTGTCCGCATTCCACCCTGTGCGTAAGAGGATGATCTGATCTGCATGAAACAAGTTACCTATTCTATTCGGGGTCTGGTCGAAGAGGCTATGATCCCCGCCCTCAAGATCTCCTGCGAAAGCCTCGCAGGAGTGCGTAGCGTCCACGTTTTTTCTGTGGATGCAGACACCGGCCGATTGGAGCTGGTGTTGGACGGCGAGCCTACCGAGGAGCTGGAATCCGCCCTGCATTCCATTATGAATGCCAAGGGGCTGGAGCTGGTTACCCCCGCCACTGTGGAGGTCTACGGTGTTACGCCTGCCGCCCCCGTAGCCCCTGCTCCCATCACCCCTCAGCCCGCCGAGGTAGCCCCTAAAAAGAGAAGAAGCGTCAGCTTGACCGCCGCCCTGTCTACTGTCATCGTTTCGGTGGTTTTGGCTGTTCTTCTGACCTTCTCCCTGACTACCTCCTATATGAAGGCGGACACCACTCCGGCTCCCCAGCCCTCCCAGACTCAGTCCGAGCTGTTCGACCAGATGGAGATCATCGACCGTCTGTTCCGCTCCGCCACCGTACTGGAGCTGGATGAGGAAGCCCTCATGGCAGGGATTCTCAAGGGCTACGTCGCCGCTACGGGTGACGTCTATGCCGAGTATTTTACCGCCGAGGAGTATCAGTCCCAGATCGATACCAATAACGGCCAGATGTGTGGCATTGGCGTGAGCGTGATCAGTGGCATACTGAATATCAGCGGTGTGGACTATCAGGTCATTACCATCGCCAACGTCTACCCCGACTCCCCCGCCGAAGCCGCCGGCGTTCTGCCCGGCGACCACATTATGTATGTGGGCTCGGGCGAGGACAAGATCCTGGTGCATGAGGTGGGTTATACCCAAGCCCTGACCCTTTTGAAGGGCGAGGAGGGTACGGAGTGCGCCTTTACCGTCTTCCGTTCCCCTGCGGGGTCTTCGGCTGACAGCTCCTTCGAGGAGGTGGAGATCACCGCCATCCGTCGCATCTTTACCACCCGTTCCGTTACCTTCCGCCATTACAGCGAGGACGAATCCGTAGGTGTCATCCACATCACGGGCTTTGACAACACCACCCGAGATCAATTCATCGAAGCGGTGGAGACCTTGAAGGGCGAGGGATGTACCTCCTTCGTGCTGGATCTTCGCGGAAATCCCGGCGGTCTGCTCACGTCAGTAGAGGACGTGCTTGTCCTGTTCTTGCGGGAGGGGGACGTCATCATCACCACGAAGGATGCATCCGGTCAGGAGACCACCACCACCGTGACCTGCAATAAGAACGGACAGGTACTGTGCGGCACCGGTGAGCTTACCCGCGAGGACGTGGGTAAATACCGTGATCTGAATATTTCGCTTTTGGTCAATGAATATTCCGCTTCCGCCGCCGAGCTGTTCACTTCGAATATCCGTGACTACGAGCTGGGTACCATCGTGGGCACCACCACCTACGGTAAGGGCTGCGGTCAGACCACCTATTCCTTGACCCGTTACGGCTATGGCGGCGCATTGAAGCTGACTACCTTCTATTATAGCGCTCCCTTAGGTGAGTGCTATGACGGTGTTGGCATTACCCCCCATGTCGTTGTGGAGCTTTCCGAGGAAGCGGCAAGCTACAACATCAACCTTCTGCCCGATCATCTGGATAACCAGCTTGCAGCAGCGGTTGATTCTATGAAATAAGCCCTGTAAGGGGATAATAATACAATTTTTCACGCAAAAGGAGGCCATTACCATGGCAGAGAACATGAAGCAGATGTACACCAAGCAGGGCTATCAGGACCTGCTTGACGAGCTGAAATACTTAAAGCTGACCCGCCGTGAGGAGATCAAGGAGCAGATTGCCGTAGCTCGTGGCTTCGGTGACCTTTCCGAGAATGCCGAGTACGACGAGGCAAGAAACGAGCAGGCCAAGGTTGAGGCTCGCATTCAGGAGCTGGAGGCACTTATCGAGAACGCCGAGATCATCGACGAGACCAACATGGACGTCCGTTCCATCAGCTTGGGCTCGGTGGTCAAGCTCTACGACGAGGATTTCCAGGAGGAGATTACTTACAACATCGTGGGCTCTAACCAGGCAGATCCTCTGGAGAATAAGATCTCCGATCAGTCTCCCATCGGCCGCGCCCTCATGGGAAAGAAGGCCGGCGACAGCGTCACCGTGATCGCGCCCGCAGGTGAGCTTCACTTCAATGTGCTTGAGGTTTCCCGCGCCAACCACTAATCTGTTTTCATATAAAGGGGAAGGATTGGGACGCCCCATATACGGCTGCGGATCGCTAGCCGCGGCGGCCAAAGCCTTCCCTTTGTTTTGGTTTGATTGAGTTTAAACTTGGGTTTGTCGGGGAGTTTCCCCGTTCCTCCAAGCAGGGGTGAAGGGGGCGAAGCCCCCTTCACAGAATCGGAAGGCCGGGGGTGCCGGGGGCGGCCCGAGCGACCTGGCATGCACCGGAAGGTGCAAGAAAATTTACGAGTAAAAACGGTGATTTTCTTTTCCACAACAGAAAGTTTATCAAAAGCCTTCTTGCGGCTTCCGCCGCGCGTCAGGGCGCTCAAGGCCGCCCCTGACACCCTAGGCCTCCTGCTTTTTCTTTGCAGGGGCTTCGCCCCTGCACCCCGTCCAAGCGGAAACCCAACTAACAGATAAACCCTAATTTGTCGTTCAAAATTGAAAGGGAAAGTTATGTCCAATTATCACGTCAATTACCGTCACAATCCCATCGAGCCCCCCGAGCCCGAGCAGGAGCCTCAGGGTGACGGGGAGAAGCTTGCGGCGGGTGATATCAAGGCGGCGTCCCCTGCACTACGCTGGCTGGACAATTTTTGGTATCACAATAAATGGACGGTCATCGTGGTGACGTTCTTCGTTGCGGTTGCCGTTGTGGGTATCGTGCAGATGCTCAACCGTCCCAACTATGATACGTCGGTTTGTCTGGCCTCTACCTATCGCATGAACAAGGAGGAGCGGGCAGAGTTTGAAAAACTCATGACCCGTATCTGCCCCGAGGATTTCAATGGTGACGGAGAAAAGCTCATTAATATCGTGGAGTATCAAATCTACTCTGAGGCGGAGTTTGATTCCGAGGCCGAGCGATACGAGGCTATGACCAACGAGGACGGCGAGGGGGATCAATTCCAGATCAACCGCAAGTTCAATACCGACGAGTATAACAACTTCAATAAATTCACCATGACGGGAGAAACCTCGGTCTACATCATCAGCCCCTACCTGTATAATATCCTTATGACCTCAGGACGACTCAAGCCCCTCTCGGAGGTCTTTGCAGATGGCCAACTCCCTGCGGGAGCGATGGAGGACGGTTACGGTGTTGCGCTGAAGGATACGGAATTCTACCAGTACAATCCCGCTGCGCAGATCTACCCCGAAAATGCCATTATCTGTCTTCATAGGCCAACCGTTTCGGGGCGGGCCAAGAATGAGGCCAGATACGCTGAGGACGTGGCCTTCTTCATGGCCATCGTGAATTTTAAGATCAAAGAATGAGTTCATCCTTTCCTCATAGAAACAAACCGTAAAGGAAGATATATGAAAATTAAATTTTCCGCCACCGTTATGCTCTTCGCTACCGCCATTATATGGGGCTTCGCTTTTGTGGCTCAGGTTCTGGGGGGCGATTCCGTTCAGCCGTTTACCTTCAACGGAATTCGCTTTCTGCTGGGCGCAGTCTCCCTTATCCCCGTGTACTGCCTGTTTGAAAAGGAACGGGAGCTGCCCCCCATTGAGAAGCAGGTCCGCCATAGACGCACAGCCTTGGGGGCTGTCTGCGGAGGTCTTTGCTTGTTCATCGCCTCGTCCCTTCAGCAGTACGGCACAGCTCTTACCCGTGATCCCGGCAAGGCCGGCTTTATTACGGGACTGTACACCGTTCTGACACCTGTTTTCTACTTCCTCATTTTTCGCAAAAGAACCGGATGGAACACGTGGCTGGGCTGTATTCTCGCCACCGTGGGACTCTATCTTCTGTGTCTCCGAGAGGGGGAGGGAATCATGTTCGGTGTAGGTGAGCTGGTGCTGCTTTTGGGCTCCTTCTTCTGGGCGGGACACATCCTCCTTGTGGATCGCTTCATCGATCACATCTCTCCCCTGCGCTTCTCGTCGTGGCAATTCTTTATCAGCGGCGCGTTAGGGCTTTTGGTAGGTGTGATTTTCGAGGAGATTACTATAGAAGGCGTATGGGCGGCCAAGTGGGCGATCCTCTTTTGTGGGATTCTTTCGGTAGGCGGGGGCTATACCCTTCAGGTGTTGGCGCAAAGGCGAGCTGAACCGACCTACGCCGCTATCATCTTCTCCACCGAGGCCGTTTTTGCCGCTCTGGGCGGTATTCTTTGGAATCTGATCACCCCCGAGAATCTGCACGTGGATCAGGAAATCCTGCCCATCGGGTACGTTGGATGCTTTGTGATCTTTTCCGGAATTGTGTTGTCGCAGTTAAACTTTAACAGAAAGAGAGAAAAATAATATGGCAAAACGTAGAAAGAATAAGACAGGCAAGGGAATAGGCATTGTTATTGGCCTACTGGCGTTGATTGCCGCTCTGTATTTCGGCAAGGACGCCATTATCGGTGCTTTTACCGATAAACCCGCCGCTCCCGTCAGCGGCGGGGAGGTACAGTTCCACTTCATCGACGTGGGGCAGGGCGACGCCGCCCTTATCCGCACCGAGGCGGGAGATATTCTCATTGATGCGGGTACAAATTCCTCGGAGGACGAGCTGAAGGCCTATCTGAATAGCCTTGGCGTGACCGACATCGAGTATGCGATCTTTACTCATCCCCACGAGGATCACATTGGCGGAGCGGATATGGTGTTGAATACATACAACGTCAAGCGGGTCATCCTGCCCAACGCCACCGCCACCTCCAAGACCTTTGAGCGTATGATGGACGCCATTGAGGCGGAAAAATGCGAGGTCATCGAGGCAAAGCCCGATGAGATCTTTACGGTTGGGGAGCTGACCTGCACCATCCTGGCTCCCATCAGCAAGTCTTACAGCGAGACCAACAATTACAGCGTGGTCATACGCGCTGAATACGGGGAAACCTCCGTTCTGTTTACAGGCGATGCCGAGGTGGATTCCGAGGAGGAGATGCTGGCCCGCTACCGCCTCAAGGGTATGCTGGATTGCGACCTGCTCAAGTCGGGTCATCACGGCTCCAATACCTCCTCCAGCCAGGAGTTCCTTAACGCTGTCACGCCCACCTTCGCCGTGATCTCGGTGGGCGAGGGCAATACCTACGACCATCCCAAGCAGGAGACCCTTGCCAAGTACGAGGCCATGGGAATGACGATCTACCGCACCGATAAGGAGGGAAGCATCGTCTTCACCACCACGGGCGGGGAGCCTGTCAAGAAGTAAGAGGTTCGATCATGTTTATTCGCGCGACAACCCCTGCGGACATACCTGCCGTCATGGCGATCATTGAGGAGGCGCGCCGCACGATTGCCGCCCTCGGCATTGACCAATGGCAGAACGGAAGCCCCAACACAGCTATGATCATGAAGGATGTGGACGGGGGACAAGGCCGTGTTGTTGTGTTGGAGGGAGAAGTGGTCGGCACCTTTGCCGTCATTGATAACGGAGAGCCCGTGTACGCCGTCATGGAGGACGGCGCATGGTTGACCCCTGACCGTGATGCCGAGGGGAATTGGACGTATATCGCCCTCCATCGAGTGGCTATCTCGGTGGCCCATCGGGGGAGCGGCATCTCCACCGCCATAATCGAGTACGCCGAGGACTGCGCCCGTTCTCTGGGTAGATGCTCCATCCGTATCGACACCCACGAGGGAAACGTGGTCATGCGTCGGATGCTGGAGCGGCACGGCTTTATCCGGTGCGGTACCATTCATCTGGAAAACGGCGACCCCCGCGTGGCTTATGAGAAGATCATTGTATAAAAAAGACCTGCCAAAAGGCAGGTCTTTTCTCGTGTTTAGGATACTTTAATCCTCAGTTCCCATCGCCTTGCAGATCAGCTCGACACAAAGCTCATCACCCAGCACGCCGCTGTCCAGAGCCAGATTGTAGTTGGCCGCTATACCCCACTCGCGATCGGTGTGGAAGCGGTAGTAGTTGCGGCGGCGGTTGTCCTTGTCCTTGATGCGCTGGGAAATGGTCTTGTCGGTGGGGCCGTATTTCTCGAGGATCCGCTTGGCGCGATGCTCGTTGTCGGCGTGGATGAACACGTGGAGACAGTCCTCCCGATCCTTGAGGATGTAGTCAGCGCAACGACCCACGATGATGCAAGGCTCTTTGTCTGCGATCTCCCGTATGACCTTGGTCTGGGCCTCGTAGAGCTTCTGATAGACTGAAGGGTAGCCGTAGGTACCGGCGGTGCTCATGGCGAGCTGGTACAAAAAGCTGTTGGAGTGGGAGGCGTACTCCTCATTTTCACGGATGAACTCCTCCGAAAGACCGCTCTGTCTGGCCACCTCGGTGATGAGCTGGTTGTCGTAAAAGGCGATGCCCATGCGCTCGGCGGCCGCCTGGGCGATGGAGTGTCCGCCGCTGCCGAACTGACGGCTGATGGTGACGATACGCTTTTTCATAGTCTCGTACCTCCTTTAGGGAATGTGTCAAGCAGATATGCGTTCTTTTCTGCCTTTATTATACCATAGAAATCGTGATTTTTCAAGTGTTCAGGGTCAATCCTGGAACAGGGGAGTGGACAGATACCGATCTCCCGTATCAGGAAGCAGGACGACCACTGTCTTGCCTGTGTTTTCGGGCCTGGACGCCACCAAAATGGCCGCATGGAGCGCCGCTCCCGAGGAAATGCCCGTCAGGATCCCCTCCTTGCGAGCCAGCATCCGTCCCGCCGCATAGGCCTTGGCCTCGGTGACGGTCACAATCTCGTCCATAACGTCTACGTCCAGCACGGCAGGGATAAACCCTGCGCCAATGCCCTGAAGTCCGTGAGCTCCTGCCTTGCCCCCCGATAGAACGGGAGAGCCCGCAGGCTCCATGCCTACTACCTTGACGGCGGGGTTTTGCGCCTTGAGATACCGCCCCGTACCCGTGATGGTGCCGCCTGTGCCCACGCCGCAGACGAAGATGTCCACCTGCCCGTCGGTATCCGCCCAGATCTCGGGGCCCGTAGTGGCCTCATGGGCGGCGGGATTGGCGGGGTTTTCAAACTGTCCCGCCACGATGGCATTTGGAATGGTGGCGGCCAGTTCATTCGCCTTGGCGATGGCGGCGGTCATGCCCTCCGCCCCGTTGGTCAGCACCAGCTCTGCTCCGTAGGCCTTCATAAGCATCTGCCGCTCCAACGACATGGTGTCGGGCATGACGATCACGGCCTTATACCCCCGTGCGGCGGCCACGGCGCACAGGCCGATGCCCGTGTTGCCCGAGGTGGGCTCGATGATGGTAGCCCCGGGGGTGAGCTTTCCCTCGGCCTCAGCGGCAAGGATCATGCATAGAGCTACCCGATCCTTGACAGACCCTGCGGGGTTGAAGGACTCCACCTTGGCGACCAGCCGTGCGGGTAGGGAATATTCTTTTTCAATGTTGGTCAGCTCCAAAAGCGGCGTGCGCCCGATGAGCTGATCGACGGAGGTATAGATCATGGTGTCATCCTTTCAAGGGAATTTTCAAATTTGGGTTTATCGGGGAGTTCTCCCCGTTCTCCCAAAAGGGGTGAAGGGGGCGAAGCCCCCTTCACCGAACCGGAAGGCCGGGGGGCGTCAGCCGCAACACCAACACTATCTGAGGTCAGCCAAAAAGGTTGCGGCCTGCAAATGCTGCCCTTACGGCATCATTTGCCGTGGTGCGGCTTGTCGGAAAAACGCCCTGGCGCGCACCGATAGGTGCAAGAATCTTTACGAGTTTTTCTTGTTCTACAACGATTTTTCGATCGGAGAGCTTCTTGTGCTACCGCACGCATTGGGGCGCTCAAGGCCGCCCCCAATACCCCCGGCCACCTCTCTTAATGAAGGGCTTCGCCCTTCACCTTTGGGGAACGGAGTACGGGGAAACTCCCCGATAAATCCCAAGTTATAAATCCCAATCGGGATACGAAGACGTACCCCGACAGGTCAAATACGCACAGTTACGCCTTGGCAAAGTCCATTCCGTCCAGCTCTTCCTTGGTATAGGTGTAACGGGTATTGCAGAAGCGGCAGACGATCTCCAGCTCGGCAGGCTTGCCCTCGGCCACCTGAGCGGCCAGCAGGTCGTTTACCTGTCCTCGGCCAAGGGACTGCATGACGGCGTCCATCTTGCCCTTGGAGCAGTTGCACTTGTAGTCTACGTCCAGCTCGTCAAAGACGTCGTAGGGAATATCCCGCAGAGCAACGTCCATAATGGCCTTGTTGTCCATACCCTTGTCGATCATGGAGGACAGATGGGCCAGATCGGCGGCGTTGCGCTCCAGGAGGTCAACCGTTTGCTCGTCGGCAAAGGGAAGGAGCTGAACCAGAATACCGCCTGCGGCGCGGCAGGAGTGATCCGTGTCCACCAGAACACCCAGAGCGCAGAGGGTAGGCACCTGCTCGCTGACGGCGTAGTAGGAGGTGATGTCCTCGGCGATCTCGCCGCTGACCAGCTCAACCGAGCCGCTCTCGGGAATCTCACCCCCCAAGTCCTTGATGACGTTGATGACGCCGTCGCCCACAAGACCGCCTACGTCCAGCTTGCCGTTGGATTTCAGGGGCAGGTCGGCGGCGGGGTTCTGGATGTAGCCGCGGACGTTGCCGATCCAATCGCTGACGGCCAGAATGCGACCCGCAGGGCCGTCGCCCTCAAAGGCCACGGTGATGGAGTCGGTCTCCTCACCCAGCATACACCCCATCATGGAGGTGACGGTCAGCACACGACCCAGAGCGGCCGTGGCGGTGGGGGAGGGCATATGGTACTGAATGGCCTTGTTGACCAGATCGGTGGAACAAATGACGTGTACCCGCGCGCTTCCATCCTGGGTCATGGCGCGGAGAATTTTGTTGTTGCTCATGGTGTTTCGCTTTCTGTACAGAATAATGAATGGAAAGATGGAGGTGTTGCCACTATCTTGAACGAATTGGCAGGAGTCACTTCACATCCTTGCAGAGATACCAATCTCCCACCTTTCTCGTCCGTGCCACCACGTACCACCGCTCGGTGGTCTCGGTCACGGGAGAGAAATCGAAATCGGCATATATACCGCAAAGATCAAAGCCCGCCTCGTCCAGGGCGGCGGTCAGTTCGGCCGCATCAAAGCAACGCTCGGTCTGCTCCTCGTCGGAGCGGACGTATATGCCCTCCTCGTTTTCTGCAAAGAGGGAAAGATAGAACTTGCACAGATGGCTCTCGGGATCGTAGGCGTTCTGCCAGCCGCAGAAGACGGCATGACCGTCCTCGTCCTCATCCTCCAGAATATACGCATTGTTTCCGTAGATATGGGCAAACTTGTAGGGGCTGTTGACGTCAAAGACCAGAAGCCCGCCGGGAGCGAGGTAGAGGTGAATACACTTCAGACACGCCAAAAGATCCCCGTCCCCGCAGAGGTAATTGAGACTGTCGAGACAGCAGACCGTGGCATCCACGGTGCCGTACAGCTCGAAGTCACGCATGTCCTGTTGCAGGAAAAGGGGAGCGGGGTGCCCCGAAAGCTCTTCCATGGCGACATCCGTGTCAGTCCCGTCAGGATCAATGCCGAGACGGGCGCAGGCCTCCTCAAAGAGGCGGTCAGTGCGCTCGGCGCTCTTGTCAAAGGCCTCGGCCAGCATTTCGGCGCTGCCGTCAATGCCGATCATATCGTAGCCCCGATCGGCCAGGGGAAAGGTCATGCGCCCCGTTCCGCAGGCCAGATCCAACACGATCTCGGGCCTTGCGGGGATGAATCTCTCAAAGCAGGCTTCCAGAAATTCGCTCCACCGCTCATAGTCCACGTCGGCGTTGAAGCGGTCATAGGCGGAGGCGATGGCGGAGTATCCGTCGTACATAGGTGTCCTCGTGTGGTGTGGTTATGACGAAGGCGATCAGGATCGGCGGCGATCCGTAATCCCGGGGTGACGGTTGGCTTCCAGCTTATCCAGGGCCTTGTTGTAGCCCTCGTTGCCGTATTTAAGGCAACGGTTTACACGGCTGATGGTAGCGGTGCTGAGACCCGTCTGGGAGGCGATATCTGCGTATACGGCGTTGGCGCGAAGCATACGGGCGGCCTGCATACGGCGGGACATTTCCTGCAGCTCGGAAACGGTGCACAGATCCTCAAAAAAGCTATAACAGTCCTCAACGTTCTCAAGAGTCAGGATGGCTTGGAAGAGAAAATCCAGTTTTTCGTCCTTGATCTTGCTTGCCATGTGAAGCTCCTTTCGGGGCAGAACAATGGTTCTACCTTGTTTGGAACTATTATACCACATATTTTCGCTTATGTAAAGAGGATTGACCAAAATCACCAAAAAGTTTTTCATGCCTGCGGCCACGCCTGATCGTCTGTGATGTCACACCCAAAAAGAGCCCCGCTGATGCGGGGCTCCGTGAGGGAAGCTTACTGGTTCTGGTTCTTACCGGCCAGACCGTTCTCGTAGGACTGGATCATCTTCTTAGACGTGACACCCGTACGACTTCTACTCCGTGCATTGAGCTTTTTAAGCCATTTTTCGGTGCTTTTTCCCGTAAATATCTTAATTTCAAGCTTCGCTGTATCATCATCGGTTAATGTGACGAAGATTTTATC
>JAFXJW010000036.1 GCA_017532045.1 Clostridia bacterium
CACGCCGAGGAGACCGAGGACGCCCCCGCCGAGGAGCTTGCAGCCGAGACTGTTGTCCCCGACGAGCTTCCTTGGGAGGATGAGGAGGACGATACTCCCGATACATTCCCCGAGCCCGAAACGGTCGTCATGTACCACGCCGAGGAGACCGAGGACGCCCCCGCCGAGGAGCTTGCAGCCGAGAGTGTTGTCCCCGACGAGCTTCCTTGGGAAGACGAGGAGGATGACACCCCCGACATCCTCCCCGAGCCCGAGACGGTCGTCGTGTACCACGCCGAGGAGGACGAGGACGCCCCTGCCGACGAGCTTGCAGCCGAGACTGTTGTCCCCGACGAGCTTCCTTGGGAAGACGAGGAGGATGACACCCCCGACATCCTCCCCGAGCCCGAGAAGGTCGTTGTGTACCACTCCGAGGAGGACGAGCCCACCGCCGAGATTATGGACGAGGAAGATACCCCCGAGGAGCTTCTTTGGGAAGACGAGGAGGACGATACCCCCGATATGCTCCCCGAGCCCGAGACGGTCACCGTGTATCACGCCGAGGAGACCGAAACACCCCTTGTGCCTACTTACACCCCCGTGCGCCGCTATATCATTGAGCCTGTTCCTTATGATGAGGACGAGCTGATCTCTCCCGATGGAATCATCGGTGATATCCGCCTGATGATCGCCCGAGAGGAAAGCGAGCAGCTTTTGGAGGCAATGGAATATACCGAAGAGACCCCTGCCGAGTCTCAGGTTGAAGAGACTACGGTGGCTGATCCTCTGTCTGCCGAGCCAGGCTCCGGTCTTGATCCGAGCAAGCGGAGCGAGACTGTTCGACAGGCGACCGTCGACGATCCTCTGCAGTTGGGACTGGATGATATGCTGCCCGGAGGAGATCGAGCCGTTTTGGACGACGGCCGCTCGAATGTCGCTCACGAAAGCCCCGATAAGCCTGTGGATGCTCCCGCATCTCGGGACACGGATTATACCCGCCGCATGACCCGTCACTCTCGGGATCGGGAGGAGACGGTGCGGGATGCGGAGCTGTACCTCAAATTAGGCTACGAGCGGCAATTGACTCGCTCTGAGCAGCAGGAAGCCGTTGAGGAGGCTCGCCGCCGCACCCGAGAGCGCAAGGCCGGCTCTGCCCGCAACGAGACACTCCCTGTGGGGAGACGCCGTGAGTATACCGACAGGCAACAGACCCCCAATATTGAGCGAGCCTATGCCCGCTCCCGCCACCTGGCCCTGACCCGACTGTGCGTGGCCACGGTCGGCGCTCTGTTCTGCATTCTCCACGATCTGATGGGGATTGTCCCTATGACCGCAGGCACCGAGGCCTATGCGAACACTGCCCTGTACCCCATCGTGAGCGTGCTTTTGACAATTCTTGTCTGTGTGCCCTTCCTCTCCCGTTTGGGTCGTGGCATAGCCAGTCTCTTTGATTTTGAACCCACTCGCTACGCCGTTTCGGGGCTTGCGCTGATCGTGTCCGTGCTCCACGGACTTCTGTCCGCCTTTACGAAGGGCTCTCCCCTGTACGGTGGCGTGGCCCTCTTTATGCTGGCCGTCTCCGCCGCAACCGAGTATGTTGCCACGGTGGCCGAGGAGACCGCCTTCTCGGTGGTGTCTGCGGGAAAGACATCCTACGTCCTGACCGATGAGACCACCCCCGCTTCGGTCATTTGTTCCGAGACGGATACGGACGAGCAGGTGCTGACCGCCGTCCGCACGGGTCGCGTGTCGGATTTCTTTGCACGAACAGGACGCTATAACCCCTACATGGGACGGCTCAATTACCTGCTCCCCGTGGCCTTGCTGGTCGCTATCTTCTGCGCAGGTCTGTCCATTCTGCAAAACGATGGGTTTTTCTCGGTGGTTCTTCCTGTTTTCACCGCCACCTATCTCACCTGCCTGCCTGCGGCCTACCTGGTATCTATGAGCCTGCCTCTGCTGGCCGCCAATCGGCTGCTGTACCGCAAGGGTACCGCCGTTTTGGGTACCGCCGCGCCCGCGGATATTTGCAAAAAGGGAAGCACCCGCCTGCTCTTCCGTGACGGTGACGCCGTGGGAGGCCTCTTCCGCAAGGAGATCACACTCCGAGATGACCCCAAGGTGGATCTTTGGCGAAGAAAGGCTTCCTGTCTGTTCCACCTTTTGGAATGCCCTCTGTGGAAGGATTCGCCTATCGCAGACGACCTCCCCGAAGGGCTTTGCGTGGAGGTGGCCGAGACCGAGGAGGGCTACGTCCGCCTGTTCCTGATCGATTTGGAGAGCGGTGAGTCCGGTGAGATCATGATGGGCAGCCGAGAGGCTCTGACTCGTCGCGGTGTTCGCTTGCCCAAGGCTTCCATGGAGCAGATCTATAAAAAGACTCAAGAGAGTAGCGTGATCTACTTGGCCTTTGATGGCATTTTCCGCATCGCATACGCTGTGGAATACCGTCTGGGCGCTACCTTTGCCGCAGCCGTGGACGCTTTGGCTTCCTTGGGGGACACCGCCGGTCTCATCACCTACGATTCCTTGGTGGGAGAGAGACTTTTGCAGGTAGAGCCGCTGAGGGAGACTCCCTCCGTTGAGATCCTGCGTCCCACCTACGCAGAGCAGATCCGTAAGTCCTGTTCCTCCTGCGTGGTGGCTACGGGACGAAGCATGGATCTTCTGTACCCCTATGCCGCCTGTCACCGTATGAAATGGGTGTATCGGTTGTCCCTTTTGTTGAGTTGGCTGACTATCCCCGCAGCGATGGGTTTGTCGATTGCGGCAGTTCTTACCCATAATCCCATGTTGCTTTCCTCCGCCGTCGTGACCGCATGGCAGATTCTGCTTACGGGCGCTTCGGTGGCGATCACACTACTCCATATTACCCGTCAATCTCTCTTCCTTTCCTCGGGAAAGCCCAAGAAAAGACCCACAGGGTATGCGAAATCCGATCATACCCCTGCCCCCGCAGAGACCAAAACAGATTAAGGATCAAAAGATATCATGAACCAAAACGAAAAACGCATGCTCCTGACCTCCGTATCCCGCCCCGGCCGATACGCCGGCGGCGAGTACGGTCAGGTCATTAAGGATAAGACCGCCGTCAAGGCGCGCTTCGCCTTTGCCTTCCCCGATTCCTATGAGATCGGTATGTCCAATCTGGGCGTCCGCATCCTCTACCATTGCCTCAATCTCCACGAGGACATCTGGTGCGAGCGCACCTACGCTCCTTGGGTGGATATGCAGGAGAAGATGCGGGAGCAGAACGTCCCCCTCACCTGCCCGGAGAGCGGCGACCCGGTGGCGGATTTCGATTTCCTGGGATTTACCCTCCAGTATGAGATGTGCTACACCACCGTCCTGAATATGCTGGAGCTTTCGCATATCCCCCTGCGTTCTGCCGACCGTGGGGAGGATTGCCCCCTGGTCATCGGTGGCGGTCCCTGCTCCTATAACCCCGAGCCCGTGGCGGACTTCTTCGATCTTTTCAATATCGGTGAGGGAGAGGAGATGCTCCCCGAGATCGTCCGTCTCTACATTAAAATGAAGGACGAGGGCACTTATACCCGTGCCGCCTTCCTCCACGAGGCCGCCAGAAGCATCCAGGGCGTGTACGTCCCCTCCCTCTATACCGTTACCTACAACGAGGACGGCACGGTGGAGGCCTACACACCCGTCTACGACGACATCCCCAGGACCGTCACCAAGCGTATCGTGAAGGACTTGGATAAGACCCCCTTCCCCGATAAAGTGGTCATGCCCTACATCGAGACGGTGCAGGATCGCATCACCGTGGAGGTGGGGCGAGGCTGTATCCGCGGATGCCGCTTCTGTCAGGCGGGTATGGTCTACCGTCCCGTCCGTGAGAAGTCTCCTCAGGTGGTGGACTGCCAGTGCCGTGCCATCTTTGAGTCCTCGGGCTATGAGGAGATGTCCCTGTCCTCCCTGTCCATCAGCGACTACACCAAGGTAAACGAGCTGACCGATAGCCTCCTTTCCTGGTCGAATCCCAACATGGTGAGCCTGTCCCTGCCCTCTTTGCGTGCCGACTCCTTCACCCGTGAGCTGATGGATAAGGTGGCCTCCATCCGTAACTCCACCATTACCTTCGCCCCCGAGGCGGGCTCCCAGAGACTCCGTGATGTCATCAATAAGAACCTCTACGAGGAGGATCTCATGCGGGCGGTGAATGTGGCCTTTGACGTGGGCAAGAATCAAGTCAAGCTCTACTTCATGCAGGGGCATCCCACCGAGACCGACGAGGATCTTGCCGAGATCCCCGAGCTGGCACATCGAGTTGTGGCCGCCTACTACCAGAATCCCAACCGCCGTAAGGGTCAGCACGCCCAGGTCACCATCAGCGTCTCTCCCTTCATTCCCAAGCCCTTTACCCCCTTCCAGTGGGAGCCTCAGGACACTCTGGAGGAAATGGAGCGCAAGCAGGCCTTCGTGGGCTCTTGCGTCCATGATCGCCGTGTGAAGTATAATTACCACAATGCCAAGACCTGCCGTCTGGAGGCGGTGCTGGCTCGTGGCGACCGCCGCCTCGCTCCCGCTCTGGAGGAGGCCTGTCGCCGTGGATTCAAGTTTGAGGCCTGGTCGGAGTTCTTCAATTATGAGGGATGGATGCAGATCTTTGCAGATCTTGGCATTGATCCCGCCTTCTACGCCAACCGCCGCTACGGTCTCTGCGAGGTCCTTCCTTGGGACGTCATCGACTGTGGCGTGACCAAGAAATTCCTGCAAAGAGAGAACGCCAAGGCTCATGAGGGGAACACCACCCCCAACTGCCGCGAGAACTGCTCGGGCTGTGGCGCAAATAAGATGGGAGGTGAGCGTGCATGCTGTCCCAAAACAAATTGAAACACATCTCCAAGTTTGACCGTCCCAAGCTGGACGCTCCCATTACCGTCCGTGTAGTCTTCAGTAAAACGGGGAATCTCCAGTATTTCTCCCATCTTGACCTCCAGCGCACCTGGCAGAGAGTCCTGGTCCGTGCCTCCATCCCCATGTGGTACACCCAGGGCTTCAATCCCCACTCCAAGATCGTCTTTGGCGTACCTCTGCCCGTAGGATCGGAGGGGCTTGAGGAGATGGTGGATCTCCGTATCGACCGTGAGATCACCCCGGCCGAGATCAAGGCTCAGCTCAACGCCGAGCTGACGGCCGAGATGCAGGTCTCCGAGGTTTACGTCCCCAAGACCTCCTTCTCGGAGATCGCTTGGGGCGTGTATCAAATGACTCTCAAGACCCCCGGCGACCCCATTGACAATGCAAACGCAATCAACAAGATCCTCGCCCCCGATGCCGAGCCCATCATCATGACCAAGCGAAGCAAGTCGGGTGACAAGGAGGTCAATATCCTCCCCATGATCCATTCCGTCAAGGCCGTGGCCTGCGACGGGCTCATCAAGATCCGTGCCACCCTCCGTGCCGGCAACGTAGAAAACCTCAATCCCGAATACCTCATCAAGGCTATGCGGGACAGGCTGGGAATCCTCCCCGAGGACGGGGCGATGGATGAGGTCTGGTACCGTATCCTCCGTATTGGCTTCTATGACGAGGCCGGAGTTGAGGTGGGGAAGTGGTTCCGCTAAAGGGAACGATGTGCTGGCGCAGGCCGAAAAGAAGAAAGGAAGATCAATGAAAAAGAATATTTATCAGACCCTTTTGTCTGTCACATTTCTGTTCCGCATTATGGTTCCCATCGGGAATGCGGCCTATCTGATGTGCCTGATCTCTACGGGTAAGGATTCTGTATGGGTTGCGGTGTATGTGGCAGCCATCCTGTTGGAGGTTGCCGTGATGATGGCGGTTGGTGCGGGATTACAGTCCCCTGCGGCTCGCCGTCTGGGAGCATACGGTGCATTTGCCCTTGCGACGATCCATTTCGTGGCGTTTATGGCGCTGTACGTGTTCCATCCCGCTTGCAGGCAGGTACTGACGCCCCTCTACATGATCCTCTTGACGGTGGGTTCTATCTGGATGATGGGAATTGCCAACGGGAGCCTGATCTCTGTTGCGGGTATGCCTGATCTCGCAAAGGATTCGTCGTCTCAAGAGGAGAATCCTGAAATAGCCTGAATCAAGCAAAAGGGCGCTCCCTCGCGGGAGCGCTCCAAGCATACCGAAGAATCCGTGTTTCATGAAAGGAAACTCTATGAAGCTCACCCTTGTCGCCACCTGTATGTTCGGCCTGGAAAAGATTCTGGGAGAGGAGATCGACGCCCTGGGTCTTACCCGTCTGGACACCATGGACGGCCGCGTGACCTTTTCGGGCACCGAGGCCGATATCCCCCGCGCCAATATCGCCCTCCGTTGCGCCGAGCGTGTTTTCGTCCATCTGGGCGCATTCCCCGCCCGCAGCTTTGCCGAGCTTTTTGACGGCGTGCGGACGCTTCCCTGGGAGGATTGGGTAGGTCGCTCCGACGCATTCCCTGTAAAGGGACACTCCATCAAGAGCGGACTGACCTCTGTGCCCGATTGCCAGAGCATCGTCAAGAAGGCCGTTGTGGAGCGCCTGAAGGACAAGTACGGCATTTCCTGGTTTGAGGAGACGGGGGTCAAGTACCAGATCGAGTTTTTCCTCTTCAAGGACGTAGCTCACCTCATGATCGACACCTCGGGCGTGGCGCTCCACAAGCGGGGCTACCGCCCCGAGGCGGGCGCGGCTCCCTTGCGGGAGACCTTGGCCGCCGCCTTGGTCTATACCGCCCGTCCCCGTGAGGATATTCTTTTCTGGGATCCCTTCTGTGGATCGGGAACCATCGCCATTGAGGCCGCTATGATGGTCAGCGGACGTGCCCCCGGTTTGGGTCGCTCCTTTGCGGGTGAGGCTTTTGCCAATATTCCCAAGACTCTCTGGGAGGATGCCCGTGCCGAGGCGCAAGGCAGAATCCGCACCGACTGCAAGTTTGAGGTCTACGCCTCGGATATTGACGAGGATATTCTGGACGTTACCTACGAGAACGCCCTCCGTGCAGGCGTGGAGGAGTATCTTAATATCTTCCAAGCCGATGCCCGTACCATTAAGAAAGAGGATCGCAGGGGAACGGTGGTCTGCAATCCCCCCTACGGCGAGCGCATGGGCGAGCGGGAGGAGATCGATCGGCTCTACCAGCAGCTTGGCGGCTCCTTCAAGGCGCTCTACCCCTGGCAGATCTACGTACTTACCTCCAGCGACCGCTTTGACCGTCTCTACGGCCAGCGGGCGGATAAGGTCAAGAGGCTTTATAACGGTATGCTCCCTTGCTACCTCTACCAGTATTTCAAGCCCGCAGAGGCTCGGGCGGAAAAGGGAAGAACAGCCAAGGAGATCTTTGACCGTAAGCCCGACCGCAGACCCGATGGCCGTCATGTCGGCGGTAGAACGTCCAACCAAGGCGCAGGCCAGCGAGGCGACAGACCCTACCCGCCGAAGAAAAAGTTCTGAGATCAAAATGATTTCAAATTTGGGTTTGTCGGAGAGTTTGGATTATGTACTTTTCTTTCCGTGGCGAAAGAAAAGTACCAAAAGAATCGCCACTTAAGGAAAGTACCCGGGTACTTTCCTTAAGAATCCTATCCCCTGTCCGGCGCGCCCTTTTGCCGGGGGGCAAAAAGGCCTTATGCGCCGTCA
>JAFXJW010000037.1 GCA_017532045.1 Clostridia bacterium
AAGCAAATACCCTTCGTGGCTAAAAGAATTTTTGGGGTGCAAATTGCCACAAGTTACCATCAGACTGGCTTTTGCGGAGCAAAAGGCTTCATCCATTTTGCATTTTGCATTTTGCATTTCCCAACTCCCCGATAAACCCCAATTCATCCATTTCCCCAAAAGGAGAAATTATGCGCATCATCACCATTCAGAAAAACGATGCGGGACAGCGTCTTGACAAGTTCCTCGCAAAGGCCGTCAAGGGGCTTCCCCAGTCGCTTATGTATAAGTTCATCCGCACCAAAAAGATCAAGGTAAACCGCGCCCGTTGCGAGCAGAGCCAGATCCTTCGGGAGGGTGATGAGATCCAGCTCTTCATCAAGGATGAATTTTTCGATTCCGCCTCCAAGGATACGGGGGCGCTGACCGCCATCAAGCCCAAGCTGGACATCGTCTATGAGGACGAGCATATCATGCTCCTCAACAAGCGCCCCGGCGTGCTGGTTCACGACGATGCCGAGGGAGGGGAGAACACCCTCATCATGCACGTGCAGGCCTACCTCTGCGGCAAGGGGGAGTATGATCCGGGGAGCGAGCAGTCCTTTGCCCCCGCTCTGTGCAACCGCATCGACCGCAATACGGGGGGCATGGTCATTGCCGCCAAGGACGCCGCCGCTCTGCGGGATATGAATCAGGCCATCCGTGAGGATCACCTCTCGAAATATTACCTTTGCCTCGTCCACGGTCACGTGGAGCGGGAAAAGGCCACCCTGCGGGGGTATCTCCGCAAGGACAGCGCCAGGAACACCGTGGAGGTGCGGGACAAGGAATTTCCCGGCTCCAAGGAGATCATCACCAAGTACCGCGTGCTGGGTGAGCGACGGGAAGGGAAGGATCCCGTATCCCTTGTGGAGGTGGAGCTGGTTACGGGTCGTACCCACCAGATCCGCGCCCACATGGCTCACATCGGCCATCCCCTTGTGGGGGACGGTAAGTACGGCGTCAACCGTGACGATAAGCGCTCCGGCTATAAGTTCCAGGCTCTCTACGCCTACCGCCTCCGCTTTGATCTTCCCGAGGACGCTGGCTCGCTGAATTACCTGCGGGGTCGTGAGTTTGTCATTCCCCCCGCCGACGTATGGTTTACCAAGGGCTTTGACCTGAAGGGTAAGGGTGTGCCCAAGTGGGATGCTCCGCCCAGTAAGCCCTATGGAGGAGGATTATGATCGCCCCCCGTTTTGCGCCGCTCCGTGAATTCATGATGAAATGGAGGTGGCTGATCCTGTCGGCGGGAGGTATCCTCTTCGCCCTGACTGTGATCTTTCCCCGAATCGGGGCTCTCGAGTGGATCGCCCTTGTTCCCGCCTTGATGGTGTTCTTGGGCGTGGCCGCCGATCCCACGGTGAAATACCGCCGTCTTTACGGCCTCGGCTTGGTGTTTTTCTGGCCCTTCTACGCCGTGAATTTCCATTGGTTCTTCTATATGTATCCGCTGGATTTTGCGGGGATGACCCGAGGGGCTTCGGCGGTCGTTGTGCTGGTGGCCTGTCTGGGGCTTTCCCTGTTTCAGGCGCTGGGGGCGGCTCTGTTGATCCCCCTCATGGGCGTGGCTACCCGTGGGAAATGGCTTTCGAGGCAACCCTTCCTTCATCCGCTCCTGTTCGCCTGCCTTTGGACGGCGCTGGAGTGGTGGCAGGCCCATAGCGGTTGGTCGGGCGTTCCGTGGGCAAGACTGGCCATCGGTCAAGCAGAGGTAGTGGTCAATCTGCAATCCGCTGCCGTGTTCGGGTCGTATTTCATCACCTTTTTGATCGTAGCCGTGAACGGCCTTTTGGCCTTCCTGCTTCTCAACCCCTCCAAGCGAATCCTGTGCGCCGCATTGGCGGGAGGTCTTTTCCTCGGTAATCTGGGCTTTGGCCTCATTCGCATGGCCACCGTGCAGGACGAGGGTACCTCCGTCAAGGTGGCCGCCATTCAGGGCAACAAGGGGTCTCTTGAGAACTGGAGCGCAGGTACCATGGACGAGGTCATGGAGGTCTACGGGGAGCTGTCCCGTAAGGCCGCCGCCGAGGGAGCAGACCTGATCGTCTGGTCTGAGACCTATATTCCCGCCAACATTGACCGCGAGGCGTGGGTACGGGAATATGTGACCGAGCTGTCCCGGGAATGCGGCGTGCCCATCCTCTGCGGACTCTTCACCCGTGTGGCCGAGGGAAGCGAGGCCGACTATAACTCCATTGTGGCGGCTCTCCCCGACGGAACGATCCACAACACGGTCTACCATAAGCGTAACCCCGTGCCCTTTGGAGAGTTCGTGCCCCTCCGTGGGCTGGTCATGACGCTGATCCCCCCCTTGGCTGAGATCAATACTCTGGCCGCAGACATCCCCGCAGGTGAGGACTCGGTGGTCTTTGATCTGGAGGTGGGTCAGGTGGGCTCGCTCATATGCTTTGATTCTATCTATGAGCGCAACGCCATGGATAGCATCCGAAACGGAGCGCAGATCCTGGCGGTTTCCACCAACGACTCCTGGTTTACCGACTCCCGAGGGGTGTGGATGCACCACGCCCAGTCTCAGCTCCGCGCCATTGAAACGGGGCGGTGGGTGGTCCGCTCCGCCAATACGGGTGTTTCCTCGGTGATCAATGACAAGGGTGAGGTGCTGGATAGCCTCGCCCCTCTCAAGACGGGCTACGTGCTGGAGGAGGCATACCTTTCTGACCGTGTGACGGTGTACAGTGTCATCGGAAACGCCTTCGCCCATGCCTGCATCGCCCTGTGCGCCGCTATGATCTTACTTCCTGTGGGGGAAACCGTGTGGGCCCGCTCCTTTGGCCGACGAAGGGAGCAAGACACTTAATTTTATGAAATCGCAAGGTGAAATTGCGCAATTTTTAAGAACCCCATTGACAAATTCGTCGAAATACGCTATAATATTACCGTACGGAGGGTTCCGTAAACAATATGTAAGGAGACTTTGATCATGAAAAAGACTGTTCGTATTCTGTCCGTCGTTTTGGCTCTTTTGATGGCTACCCTTATGCTTGCTTCCTGCGGAAAGACGATTAAGGGCACCTACTCTGCCGAGGTGGATGTGCTTGTTCTGAAGTACACGGCTACCTATGAGTTCAGCGGCAAGAACGTCACCGTTACGAAGGTTGTGAATCCCCTGATCGGCGATGCCCAGACCTATACCATCGAGGGCACGTATGAGATCATTGAAAACGACGATGATACTCTTGATATCAAGTTTGAATTCAAGACCGCGGACGATCACATCAAGAGCGGCACCTTTGATTTCGAGCAGGGTGAGGACTACATCAAGATCGGTGTTGTCAAGTATAACAAGAAGTAATCCCGCTTTATAGCAAAAAAGGGTCGCTGTATGCGGCCCTTTTTTGTACTTTTTCTTGACAAATTCTCCTTGGGGGAGTATAATAGCGACAGTAAACCTGCAAGAAAGGAGACGATCATGCAAAAGCCCCGCAACCCCGCCGACCTGCTCGGTCTTGGTAAAGAAGCCGCCCTCATCCGTCTCCTTCGCGCCTGTGGCGCTGACGAGGCATACGTTACGGGGAATGCCTCGGATTACGATAAGTTCATGGCCTTGGCTGCCGCTATGCCTCTGTGCGAGGGACACCCTCTGGGGGACGAGGTGAATGAAAGACTGAACGACGCCACGGGGGTATCGGTACCTCTCTGTCCTCATATGGTGAAACGTCATTGGGACGGATGGGTGGAGGCCTATTTGTACGGAGGATCGGCGTCGAGCACGTCCTCTGGGGCGACATGCCCCCTTTGTTCTCCTGCCGCGCCCCAGATATGGCGTCAGGGGGATCTGACTCCTCTCCCCGATCCTATTGGTGTTCTCGCTCCCGATCTGACCTCGTGGAGCGTCGCTCTGGAGGAGCGTCTGTCCGACGGTATGCCCGCGCTGTTCCTTCTTCCCGATGATTACGCCTTCGTCCGACCCAATCCCTACCACGTGGGTCTGGCCGTGGGGAAGATCTTCCAAGGCGAGGCGTTGACCAAGGTTGAGGGAGATCTGCTGGTGACGCAGGCTCTCCGCATCTGGGGGATTGCTCTCTCTTGCCGTGGAGAGGGGGACACGCCCGCCCTGCTTTTACGGGGCGGAGACCCTTCAGCCGTAATCTCCCTGCTGGCCTATCTGGATGCTTCCCACGCACTTCCGTCTATGGTATGGATGCCCCATGAGCTTGTCTCTGCGGGGACTGTCAGCGGACTGTACGGCTGTGTGCGGACAGGGTACGCCGTGGCTGCTACGGATACCGCCGAGGACATCGAAGAAAAGAAACGAATCTACGCCGCCGTCGCCCCCATCGGTCGGGCGATCGTGTTGGTAGAATGGTAAATTGATGGGCACCTCTAAAAACCCCTCGCACAGCGAATCGACGGAATCTTTTCCGTCATTCGTCACAAAAATCCTTCGTATAGGATCAACTATACGTGCGGCTTTTTGTTTAGACTGACGAAAAATCTTCTCGTCGCTCGCCGCACGATGAGTTTTTAGAGGTGCCCTGGGGTTTATCGGGGAGATGGGATTCTGTACTTTTCTTTCCGTGGCGAAAGAAAAGTACCAAAAGAATCGCCACTTAAGGAAAGTACCCGGGTACTTTCCTTAAGAATCCTATCCCCTGTCCGGCGCGCCCTTTTGCCGGG
>JAFXJW010000038.1 GCA_017532045.1 Clostridia bacterium
GACGGCGCATCCCGAGGGAGCCGCTTCGTCATGGACGCCTGCGCGAGGACGGGGAAGCCCCACCGCGTGGTGAGGATGGATGCCCCCTCGGGTTCATTATAAAAAGCCCGCCCGCCGCATACCTGCGGCGGGCGGGTATTGCTGGGCGGTTCAGGGATCGCTTCCTAACAGATATGCCACGCTGACGCCCAAGACCTTGGCAAGCTCGGGAAGCAGGGTGATGTCGGGACAGGAAAGCTCTCTCTCCCATTTGGAGACGGCCTGAGGGGTCACGCCGAACAGCTCTCCGAATGCCGTCTGATTGAGGGCATTGGCTCTGCGGTAGGCGCGGATAGCGGAGGATATGCGGAGGGAGGTCATGGCGGGCTCCTTTCATTGATTTCAAATTTGGATTTGTGAGGCTGGCGGAACAGAGTAGAACCCTATTGTGTGACTACTCATCCGTCGCCCGCCGCTATCGCTGGGCGACACCTTCCCTCACAAGGGAAGGCTCACAGAGAGAATCGGACTTCTTCCACACACTATAAACCGAAGTTAAACCTTCGGGTATGAAAAGAGCGCGGTTTCTTAGGGAAGCCTTCCCTTGTGAGGGATGGTGGCACGCCCTTGGGGCGTGACGGATGAGTAGTCGCACCAAAGGTTTTCTCTCGGTTCTGTTCTTCGATAAAACCTAATTTCTCATTTTAGCCGATACATGTCGAACCCACCCTTGACGGGGTGGCGTGTCATCAATCCACATCCGATTAACTCGCGGCGGACGGTGCAGAAATCGTCGTAGACCGTCTGAATGATGGCGTTTACCTCGGGCTCGGGGTAGTCGCGGCCTGGCTCAAAGCGGCGGGAGATCTCGCGGAGAACAATCTCCTGCTTTTTGCGCTGGGCGGGGAGGCGGGTGAGGCGGCCGTACTTGAAGAAGGCGGAGATTACTTCCCGCTGGTAGGCGGCCTCCTTATCGGCTGTGTTATCTCCCGTAATAAGCAGATCGCGGAGGGATTTGTCAAAAATATCGGCATTGAGGGAGTAGATGATATAGAATTGAGCGCGGGAGCAATTGACCATACCCGCCGCCTCCATCTTCTTGAGGTGGTAGCACACCGTGGCGGGGGTCAGCTCCAGCTTGGTGGCGATCAGCTCCACGTAGGAGTCTCCCTCGGCAAGAATGTTGATGATGCGGAGGCGGGTCTCGTCGGCAAGGAGCTTGAGGAGGGTGAGGTTTTCTGTCATGTTATGCCTCCTCAATCAGATCGGGATATACCCCGTTCTCTTTACGCCAATTTTCCCAAATGGCCAGCATTTCCCGTACCGCACCGATCTTGATGCGAAGCTCAAATGCACTTTTGACATCCTCCGCTGCCCCGGCCTGCGACAGTTCGTTCACATATCCCGCCAAAAGCTGATTTCTCATGAAAAGATCAGCCTGCCATGCGGCCATGAAACGGAGCTTGTCTTCTTCGTTCAAGGAAGCGTATATCTCTTGGTGCCTGGGGTATTGGGGGAGAATATAACCCCAAAAGTTTTGTCTCGTTTTTTTGGTAGAGAACCTCGCGGCTCCCGCCTGTGTTGAACAGAAGTCCTGCGTTGCCGCAGAGGGCGTACATACCGTTCTCGATCAGCAGAGCCTTGCGCTCGGCTGCTCTGTCCTTGGGAATGGCATCCAACCGCGCCTTGCACTCGTTGCATTTGGAGCGGGTGACGTCCACCAGCGCCTTGTCAATATCAAGATAATTCATGCTGTGTGATTCCTTTCGCTATGTAGATTTGCTTTGTCCATGGGCTATACTGATATTATACACATCGAATCACTTTTTGTCAAGGTGTTTTGATGAATTTCTAATCAATTAAACCGACAGTTGAAAAACGCACCCGTGGGGCGGGATGTCCGCACGGATGCGTCTTGATTATAGGTAGGGGTTGATCTTTTCCATAGCCTCCCCCACTCGCCTCCGCACCCCCTCGTCGGCAGGGGAGAGGGGAAGCCGTACCTCGGCGGTACAGAGCCCCAGCATTTCCATGGCGGCTTTGACGGGGATGGGGTTGACCTCGCAGAACAGGGCGTCGCAGAGGGGAATGAGGCAGAGCTGGAGGGCCGTGGCCTCGGTGGTATTACCCTCCCGCCACAGGCGGCAGAGACGGGTCATGGCCTCGGGGCAGAGGTTGGAGACCACGGATATGACTCCGAGACCGCCCAGGGACAGGATGGGAAGGGTCTGGTCGTCGTTGCCGCTGTACAGGGGCAGTGAATCACCGCAGAGAGAGGCTACCCGAGCGGTGAAGGACAGGTCTCCCGTGGCGTCCTTGAGGCCTGCCACGGAGGGGAGGGCGGCCAGCCTTTTGCAGGTGGCAGGGGACATTTTGCAGCCCGTCCGTGAGGGAACGTGGTAGGCGATGACGGGGAGGGAGGCGGCCTTCGTAACGGCCTCGTAGTGGGCGACCAATCCCTCCTCGGAGGCCTTGTTGTAGTAGGGTGTCACCACCAAAAGACCGTCGCATCCGCAATCCTCGGCCATGCGGGACAGCTCCATGGCGCGGCGGGTGTTGTTGCTTCCTGTGCCGGCGATCACAGGGATTTTGCGTCCCGAGGCGGATGTCTCCTCCACGGCGGCGGTGAATAGCCATCTTTTTTCGTCGTCTGTCAGGGTGGGGGACTCTCCCGTGGTGCCCGCTACCACCAGGGCGTCTATGCCTCCCTCGATCTGTTGGTGTAGGAGGCGGACGAAGGCCGCTTTGTCCAATTCGCCGTTTTTGAATGGGGTGATCAGGGCGGTGGCGCAGCCTGTGAAAAGGCGCGGTGAGGTGGGGGTCATATGGGTTCTCCTTTGGTGTAGAATGGAGTATGTAAATTGGGGTTTGTCGGGGAGATCGATCTATGTACTTTTCTCTCCGTGTCGAGAGAAAAGTACCAAAAGAGCGCCACGCAAGGGAGGCCCCCGGGTGCCTCCCTTACGGAACCCACCACCTGCGTGCGCATGACCCCTTCGCCCACGGTGGGGCGAAGGAGTCTGATCGCGCGGAAGGTCGTGGACACCCGATAGCCCGCACGGACGGCGGAGCGCCGTCCGCGCTCATCTCGCCCGAGGCGCGGAGAGAGACGGGGAACCCCTCCTTGCTACCCCGCGAACAGGCCGATCCCGCGAGCTCGGCGCTCCGCCGAGGTTGCGGACTTCCGGTGATCCGTGAAGTGACAGCGCATTAGGCCTTTTTGCCCCCCGGCAAAAAGGCGGCGCAAGACAGGGGATAGGATCCTTAAGGAAAGTACCCGGGTACTTTCCTTAAGTGGCGATTCTTTTGGTACTTTTCTCTCGACAGGGAGAGAAAAGTACATATATTAATCTCCCCGATAAACCCCAATTTGAAATTCTCAAAACAAAATCTATGAAAACAGTTGCAATTTTTGGGGGTTTAAGGTATAATAAAAGGTGGGCGTATGCGTCAGCTTGGGAGGAGGAAAAGGTCTTCCGTTTGCTGTCAGTATATGCGGAATCGAGGCGCTCGGCGCCTGTGAAAGGACAAGGATATGAGTGAGAATTTCATCGTCAACGACCGCCCCGCAACCGATCTGCGGACGGCGGATTTCCACTACCATCTCCCCGAGGAGCTGATCGCCCAGCACCCTATGGAGAAGCGGGATCACTCCCGCCTCATGGTTCTGGATCGAACAAAAAAAACCATTGACCATAAGCATTTCTTCAATATTCTTGATTACATAAACCCCGGCGATGTGCTGGTCATCAACAATTCCAAGGTCATCCCCGCAAGGCTCTACGGCCACGCCGAGGGGAGACCCGAGGCGGGGGTCGAGCTGCTGCTTCTGCGCCAGCGAGCCGCCGACACATGGGAGTGTCTGGTCAAGCCCGGAAAGCGGGCGAGGATCGGCCATCGCATGGTCTTTGGCGAGGGCATGCTGACGGGTGAGGTGGTGGATATGGTGGAGGAGGGAAACCGCCTTATCAGGTTTGACTTTGACCGTGAGAAGCATGAGAACATCTACAACATCCTTCACGAGATCGGTCTGATGCCCCTGCCTCCCTACATCACCGAGCGGCTGGCCGACCGTGATCGCTACCAGACGGTCTACGCCAAGACCGAGGGCTCTGCCGCCGCCCCTACGGCGGGTCTGCACTTCACCCCCGAGCTGCTGGATGCCCTCCGTGCCAAGGGCGTGGCCATCGCCCCCGTCATGCTCCACGTGGGTCTGGGTACCTTCCGCCCCGTGAAGGAGGACGCCATTACCGACCACGTGATGCACACAGAGTTCTTCTCGGTTCCCGCCGAGTCCGCCAAGATTATCAACGAGAGACGGGCCGCAGGCGGCCGTGTCATCTGCGTGGGTACCACCTCCTGCCGTACTCTGGAGAGCGCCTCGGATGAGGCGGGTGTCGTACACGCCATGGATGCGGATACGGGCATTTTCATTTATCCAGGCTACAAGTTCAAGGCGGTGGACGCCCTGATCACCAACTTCCATCTCCCCGAGTCTACCCTGCTCATGCTGGTTTCTGCGTTCTACGACCGAGAGAACGTGATGAAGGCCTACGAGACGGCGGTCGCAGAAAAGTACCGATTCTTCTCCTTCGGCGACTGTATGTTCATCCAATAAGCGGCGCAATACGGCGTTGCTCCTCGAAAGCGGCTTGACGTAGGGAACTACGCCTGCGCCTTGCTTTCTGCTGTGCGCCTTGTCTTGCTTGCTTCTTGAACGAACGGGGAAGTTAGAGCCAAATCCGATCACGCTCCCGTAAGCATCGCGGATGCGATGCTGATAGAATAAAAGAAATTTTTGTATGAAATAACAAAAACAAAGGCTATACTTATTCAAAGTTACCAATTGGCAATTGCAATAGCCGATTGGTAACTTTTCTTACACCATAAATTGTTTGTCAAAACGTACAAAAATGACTTTTGTGTCTTTCATACAGCTTTTATCAGCATCGAGTGGCGATGCTGATGATATATAAGAAAATAATTCTTCAAAAAACCTTGACAATATCACGATATCGTGATATAATATAGTTGAGGATAAAATCAAAAGGAGAATAACAATGCCTGTATTATCGAGATTTTACGGAATTGTTATCAGAATGTATTTTTTACAGAGCGAGCACAATCCGCCGCATATCCACGCTATTTATAATGAAGATGTTGCGGCAATAGATTTTATGACCGGTGAGGTGCTTGAAGGACATTTGCCAAATAAAGCAATGAGTATGGTGCAGGAATGGATCGCAATGCACAGAGACGCTCTGATGGAAATTTGGAGAACTCAGGAGTTCAAGAAGATCCCACCACTTGAATGATTGGAGGTAGCATTATGTTTCACAAAATCAAAAATGTTTTTGCACTTCCCGAATACAAATTGAGTGTTCAATTTTCGGAGGGGGTAACCAAAATTTATGATGTAAAACCCTTGTTTGAAAGAATACCTTTGTTTGCTGAATTAAAGAACAATCAAGCAGAGTTTGCTTGCGTTTCTGTGGACATCGGCGGCTACGGTATCGTTTGGAATGATGATCTTGACCTTTCTTGTGACGAGCTTTGGGAAAACGGTGTGCAAGTTGATACGCCCTTTGACGGGCTGATGGCTTTCAGCGACGCCACCGAGCTTTGGGGACTAAACGAAAGTACGCTCCGTAAGGCAATCACTTACGGAAAGCTTGTTAACGGCGTTGACGTTTGTAAATTCGGTAAACAATGGGTCGTTTCCGTTGATGCAATGAAAAGAGAATACGGAGACGGTCACGAAAGGGTATAGACAATTGTTTTACCAATTGGTTGGTGCAATCTTGCCAAGCGGTAAAATCATAATACCGTCAGCTTTGCGGACGCGATGTTTATAGAGTAAAAAATCCCACGCTGTAGGGGCGACCGGTGGTCGCCCGCGGGCGTTCAATGAACGCCCTTACGGAGAAAAATCCGCAATACGGCGTTGCTCCTCAAAAGCGGAGCGCATCGGGCTTCACCCCACAAACTCAAATTTGAAATACAAGGATGATCATGAACAACCTACAAGTCAAGCCCCGTATTCTGGCGGTAGTAGGCGCTACGGCCGGCGGAAAGACCGGTCTGGACATTGAGCTGGCCAAGCAGCTGAACGGGGAGATCATTTCCTGCGACTCCATGCAGATCTACAAGGGCATGAACGTGGGCACGGCTACCCCCGACGGGACGGAGCGGCAGGGGATCCCTCACCATTTGATGGATTTCGTAGACCCCACCGACCCTCGGGGCTACTCCTGCGCCGACTACGTCACCGATGCCCGAGCCGCCGTTGCGGACATACTGTCCAGAGGGAAGCTCCCCATCCTGTGCGGGGGTACGGGACTGTATCTCGACGCCCTTCTGCGGGGAGGTACCTTTGAAGTCACCGACAGCGACCCCGCCCTGCGGGAGGAGCTGTACGCCTTTGCCCAGCGGGAGGGAGTGGAAGCTCTCCACGCCATCCTGCAGGAGCTTGACCCTGAGACCGCCGAGGCGGTGCATCCCAACAACGTCAAGCGAGTGGTGAGAGCTTTGGAGATCTGCAAGACCACGGGAAGGAAGAAAAGCGACCTTGACCGAGAATCTCGGATATCGGATTCTCCCTACGATGCCACCGTGATCGGCTTGCATTACGACTGTCGGGAGCTTCTCTACGACCGCATCGACAGACGGGTGGACGTCATGCTGGCCGAGGGGCTTTTGGAGGAGACCCGCCGTCTGCGGGAGATGGGGGTCTTTGAGACCTGCCGAACCGCCGCTCAAGCCATCGGATACAAGGAGCTTTTCCCCTATCTGGACGGGGAAGCATCTCTGGAGGAATGCGTTGACATCCTCAAAATGGCCACCCGTCGGTACGCCAAGCGACAGCTTACCTGGTTCCGCGCCAAGGACTACGTGCGGTGGATCACCTGCGACACCGTGGTGGACGGCGCACCCTGTGTAAAAAAGTTTGAAGATATTGTAAACAATGCGAAAACCCTCTTTCCATAAGGGGGTTTTTGTGCTATACTATAGGTTGTAGTATATAATAGGGATAACTATGCCCATTTGCAGGCGAAAGGGCTTGACGGCGTATGCGTCGGCGCTCCGTCTGCTTGGTGGATTCCCTCATGGAGCAGAAAGGAGAGATCATGGCCAACCCGTACAACGCAATCCGCCGCCTGACCTCTCCCCGAAAAAGACCGAGGAAGGGACGTGCGAAGGCTCTGCTCAGTGCAGGCTTCATCGTCCTGATGCTGGGCATCATCGGGTTTGCCGTCTATCAGGTGGCTCGCCACGTGACGGTGAGTCTCAATACTCTGCGGACGCAGGAGATCATTGACAAGTCCTATGTCAGCCTGGAGCTATATATTTTCCGTGATGAGCAGCCGCTCTATGTGGAGGGAAGCAATCTGTACCTCTATGACGTGGGGGACGGCGAGCGAGTTGGCGTGGGTCAATCCATGGGTACAGCCTACTACGGTGAAACCGACACGACTGAGCTGCAGACCCTTCTCAATGGGTATGGGGAGCGCATGGCTCTTCTTAGTGAGCTGGGCGGTACGGGAACCCCTGCCGACGCCAGGGACACGGCGGCTGCCGTGGATCGGGATTATCTGGGCCTTCTGGAGGCCGCGGGACGGGGAGATTTGTCTGCGGTGGCAGGCTACTCTGATTCCATGCTGGACGGGCTGGGACGCTACGACGTGATCACGGGGGCTGCGGGCAGTCAGTCCGTGGCGACGCTGAGGGCCGAGCGGGACGCTTTGGTGAGCGGGCTTGCCGAGATTTCCCCCCTGTCCACCGACAAAAGCGGATATTTCTATTACAAATGCGACGGATACGAGACCGTTTTTGATTACGCCTCTGCCATGACCATGACCCCCGCTGAATTTCGGGATATGACGGCCATGCAGGCCTACGGTATCCCCGAGGGTGTGGTGGGTAAGATGGTGTATAGCACGGTCTGGTACGCCGCAACCTATATTCCCCTGTCCGACGGCGCCGTGGAGGTGTTCCAGCAGGGCATCTCCAAGGGGACGACCTACACCATGCGTTGCGGAGACAGCGCAGGAACCGAGCTGCACATGACCATTGAGCGTCTGGTGCCCGACGAGGGTGGCGTTCTGCTTGTGTTCTCCTCCCAGGACATGCCCCGTGGCTTTGATTTCTCCCGCCGTATGACGGTGGAGACCGTGGCCTACGAGACGGGCGGCTACCGCATCCCCGTGGAGGCGGTGGTGACACTCACCTCAGGCAAAACGGGCGAGTCGGTTACGGGCGTGTACGTGCTGGCGGGCAACGTGGTGGAGTTCCGCAAGATCAGCATCTACGTCCGCAGAGACGGCTACATCATCGCTCAGACCTATGAGGACGTGCAGGCCTACCTGGATTCCCTCACCGAGGAGGAGCGTGAGGAGCGCACCGCCGACGGCTGGGGCTACCTGCGGCTCAATGACAACATCATCACGGGGGGCAACGAGCTCTACGAGGGCAAGGTCATTGGATGAATGCAAAATGCAAAACGCAGAATGCAAAATCAAGTGACGGTTCGAAACGCATTTTACTTTTTTAAGGAGATCGGTATGGAGTATACCTATCTGGATAAAAATCTATCCCGAGTGAGGGAGGATCTCCGCACCGCCTGCGAGGCGGGAGGATACGACCCCGAGGGCGTGACCCTTATGGCCGCTATCAAGTCCGCCGAGGTGGAGGAGATCAACTATCTACACACCGTGCTGGGCGTGACCCACGTGGGAGAAAACCGTGTGCAGCAGCTCCTGGAGCGGTATGACCGACTGGAGAAGGAGGGACTGTCCATCCACTTCATCGGCACGTTGCAGACCAATAAGGTCAAATACATCATCGATAAGGTGGACATGATCCAGTCCCTGGACTCGGATAAGCTGGCCAGGGAGATCGAGCGGCAGGCCGCTAAGATTGGGCGGGTCATGGACGTGCTGATCGAGATCAACTCGGGCAGCGAGATCAGCAAGGGCGGCGTAGAGCCCTCGGATACCGAGGATTTAGCCCGTCGGGTGGTCGGTGGGGAATACCCCCACATCCGACTTCGAGGATTCATGACCATGGCCCCCAAATCCACCGACGAGGAGTACCGAGCCATCTTTGGTTCTACCCGAGAGCTTTGCGAGGGTATTTGGGAGAGGCTGGGGTTCACCGAGCCTATGGTCATGTCCATGGGCATGTCGGAATCCTACATTCCCGCCGCCGCCAGCGGCTCCACCATGGTGCGGGTGGGCAGAGGGCTCTTTGTCAAAGAGTCCGTTTAAGATGAAAGCAATATTTGAATATACAACATCACAAAAGAAAGGCAGAATACCATCATGAAGGATTTTTTTAAGAAGTTTACCAAGCCCCAGACCGAGGTTGAGGATCTGGACAGCGGATACGACAGCGAGTATTACGCAGGGTCCTACGACAAGGAGGAGCGTGACTCCGGCGAGCGCCGTCCCCAGGACAGCCGCTTTGAAAGCGATGATTACTACGCCCCCCGCGGCGGTCTGTACGTAGAGCAGGATGCCCCCGCATACCGTGAGCGCACCGAGGAGAGAGTCGAGCCCGTCTTTACTCCCGAGCCTGCCCCCGAGTACCTGTACTTCACCCCCGCCACCTACCGCGATTGCCGTGAGGGCATCGTTAAGGGACTTTCCGCCGGCCACGTTGTGGTGGTTCGTCTGGGGGATCTGGAGGCTACCGACGTGCTTCGGCTGTTCGACTACATGATGGGCGCGGTTCTGGCTCTGGAGGCCGAGCTGGTACGTCCCGAGGCCACCACCGTGGTGCTGGTTCCCAATGGTGTGGAGCTGGACGAGGACGAGCTGGAGCTGGACGATGAGGACGACGAGGAGTACGATGAGGAGTATGACGAGGAGTACGAGGAAGACGAAGAGTATGAAGAAGAGTACGACGAGGATGAAGAGTACGACGAAGAAGGCGAGTACGACGAGGACGGCGAGTACGAGGATGCCAACGTGGATGCAGAGTAATATCTGCCACCCCGCCCATTCGCCCCGACTCTCACTCCTTCGCTTGTGAGAGGAGGAAGCATATGAACGGCGGATTGTACGTTATTCTGACGGGTGTGGTGATCTTCCTGTATGCGGCGGATATTGCCATGCTGGGAAGAGCGGTGCTGAGCTGGTTTCCCGATGGGGGACAGAGCCGCATCGGCGCATTCCTGTATGTGGTCACCGAGCCCCTTATCATGCCTGTTCGCGGTATTTGTAACCGCCTTGGGCTGTTTCGAGGAATGCCTCTGGATATGCCCTTTCTCATAACCTCTCTGCTCATGCTGCTGATCTCCTCCTTTCTGCGGTCGGCCTTATGGGGATGAGCGGTTATGCCATGCAGGACGAGACCATCCGCCTGCTCCTGTCCCGTCTGGACGATCTGTGTGATCGGGGGGCGCGGGGAGAGGCGGCGGTCAGTCCTTACCTGACGCCCCGTGAGGCTAAGTACGCCCGCATCCACCTGTCCGCCCGCATCCGAGGCGGCACGGCGGTTCTGTGGGGCGGTTTTCCCGAGGCCGAGCGGGTACGGGTATTCGTTCTGCCCGATTATACCGAGGGTCTTGCAGACCCCGAGGCCTTGGCCGCCCATCCCGTGGCCGCTCTGGCTGAGGCGGGGCTGGAGGATCTGGCCGATGCTTTGCGGGAGGCCGTCCGCCCCATCTGTGTGAAGGGCTCGGGCTTCCGTGAGCTTACCCACCGTGACTATCTCGGCTCGGTCCTGGGGCTGGGACTGGAGCGGGACGCCATCGGGGATATTCTGATCTCTGATACTCATAACGCCATTCTGCTCACCGACGCCCGTGTGGGGGATTTTCTCATGACGGCCCTTACTAAGGTGGCTACGGATACGGTCAAGGTCAGCCGATTGCCCGAAGGGACGAGCCTTGCGGGGACGAGGCGTCTGCAGCCCATCAGCGATACCGTCGCATCCGAGCGGCTGGACTGTGTGGTGGCGGCTCTGTGCAACCTCTCCCGTGAAAAGGCCCAGATGGCCGTCAGGTCGGGACTTTGCGAGCTGGACTACGAGGCCGTGGAGGATTGCTCGGCCACCGTGGTTGCCCCTGCGGTCATATCCGTGCGAGGGTACGGCAAATTCGCCGTTCACGCCTTCGACGGGACTACCAGAAAGGGAAGACTAAGGCTGGTGGCAGGGAAGTATGTTTGAATGCAAAATGCAAAATGGAGACGGGGTTCCCGTGAACCCGTGTGTCCTCCCCTTCCCAACTGATCTTGAAAATAACGGCGAGCATCGCCGATATTGATAAAACGAAATCATACACATAACATAAGGAGCTTTGAAACACCAATGTCCAAGGATTACAACAGCAGCCTGAATCTGCCCCAGACCTCCTTTCCCATGAAGGCGGGTCTGCCCCAGCGTGAGCCCGATACCCTGAAGTATTGGGAGAGCATTGACCTCTACAATACCATGCTGGAGAAGAACAAGGATAAGAAGCCCTTCGTTCTTCACGACGGCCCTCCCTTTTCCAACGGCTACATCCACATGGGTCACGCCCTGAACA
>JAFXJW010000039.1 GCA_017532045.1 Clostridia bacterium
GCGAATCGACGGAATCTTTTCCGTCATTCGTCACAAAAATCCTTCGTATAGGATCAACTATACGTGCGGCTTTTTGTTTAGACTGACGAAAAATCTTCTCGTCGCTCGCCGCACGATGAGTTATTAGAGGTGCCCTTAAATATTTTTTGGAAAATGAATACAAAAAGCATAGGAAAAGGGCGGAGGCGTTGAGCCTCCGCCCTTTTCGGCGGGAAATATTACTGCACCAGTGTCAGCATCGCATCTCCGAAGAAGACGGTCAGGGTCATATAGAGGGCGTACAGGCCCAGAAGCAGAACGCCCTGCCAACGGGAGAACTTCTTGGTGATGAGGGTGGGGATGCAGGCGACTGCGCCGATGATGAGGCAGGCGGGCATATCCAGCACGCCCACGGTGCCCACCACGGGGAGAGTACCGCCCGAAATGACGGCGCAGACGGGAAGAATAAGGGTGAGGTCAATGATGTTGGCGCCGATGATGTTACCGGCAGACAGGGAAGCCTGCTTCTTGATGATGGCGGTGAGGGTGGTGACCAGCTCGGGCAGGGAAGTACCGATGGCCACGATGGTCACGGAAATGACACGGTCGGAAACGCCACACAGGGAGGCCAGGAGGGAGGCGTTGTCTACCAGCAGGTCGGCACCGAATACGATGCCGGCAGCGCCCAGGACGAACTTGACCACGTTGACGGCGACGCTTCGTCTCGTGACTCTTTCCTTTTCCCCGCCCTGGGCATTGGTGGCCTTCTCGGCCTTGACCGTGATCACGGCCGTGCGGATATTATCGAACATGGCCGCGGCGAAGATGGCCAGGAGGACGATGCTGCTGACCAGACTGATTCCTTCAAAGAGAAGGGAGAATACTACCACAGCGGTGGAGGCGCCCAGCATGAGGAGCATTTTGAGCAGGTAGTCCTTGCGGCGGATGACGGTGGGCATGGCGACGAGGGCGATGGCGAAGATCAGACCCAGATTGGCGGTAACGCTGCCCACGGCGTTGCCGATGGCCATGTCCACCAGTCCGAGATCGCCGGTGGCGCGAGCCTCAAAGGCGGCGAAGGAGGATACCAGTAGCTCGGGGAGGGTGGTGGCGAAGCTGACCACCGTGGCGCCTACGATGAGCTTGGGAATACCCGAGATTTCGGCGAACCAAGAGGCGGCGTCTACGAAGAAATCGCCTCCCTTGACGATGAGGGCGATGCCGACGCCCAGAAGAAAGACGGCAACGAGAATATCAATGCCCATGTGAAAACTCCTTTGCGTGCGTGATTGGATTCTGTATAAAATAGGATGGGTTTGTACCAGCCACGTTATTCTATCATAAAATCTATTGATTGTCAACGGGTGTTTTGAAATTTTATCCAAAATATTTAAAAATAAGAGGGACGGCACAGGCCGCCCCTCTGTGATAACTGTTTTTTTAAATAATCGACGAAATATATAAACAATCTGTTTACAAGTTAACGGAATATGGAAACAACGGGGGGTCATACGATTTGGAAGATGTAGAACCCCAAGTAATCCGTCTCGGGGACGTTCCAGAGAATGGGGTGGTCGGGGCCCTGCTGACGAGCCTCGATCTGTCGCAGGGATACCCCGGCGTCCTCTGCGGCGTTGTGGAGCATTTGCTTGAAGTAGGTGTCTGTCATGAAGTGGGAGCAGGAGCAGGTGGCCAGATAGCCGCCTCGGGGGAGGAGCTTCATGGCGGCGGCGTTGATCTCGCGGTAGCCCTTGATGGCGTTTCGGAGGGTATCGCGGCTTTTGGTGAAGGCGGGCGGGTCAAGAATGATGAAATCAAAGGGGCAGCCCTTGCGCCCGGCCTCGGATAAGGCCTTCAGGTGGTCGAATACGTCGGCCTCCACGTAGCGGATCACGTGAGAAAGGCCGTTGGCCTCGGCGTTTTTCCGGGCCATGGCCAGCGCATCGGCGGAAATGTCCACCGAGGTCACGGCTTTCGCCCCGCCTGCGGCGGCGTTGAGACCGAAGGAGCCGGTGTGGGTGAAGCAATCCAGCACCGTTTTGCCCTCGGAGATCTGGCGAATGGCACGGCGGTTGTACTTCTGATCCAGGAAGAATCCCGTCTTCTGCCCGTTCACGTAATCCACGGTGTATTTGATGCCGTTTTCTACAATTTCGGTGGTCCCGAAGGCTCGTCCTTCGGCGGCGGAAATGGCCGCTTCGTCGCTTTCTATGCGCAAATTCAGGGGGTTACATGCATAAAACCCCTTATATTGCTCCATTCCCTCCAGCTCGCGGATGGCTACATCGTTGCGGAGGTACAGGGTATGGATGGGGGCGTTGAACTCCTCCCGCAGAATGCGGACGAGGGTGGGGAAGAGGATGTTCCGAATCCCTTCGATGCCCAGAGACAGCACCTGCGCCACCAAAACGTTCTCAAAGCGATCCACCGTCAGGCCGGGGAAGCCGTCTGCCTCGCCGAAGATCAGGCGACAGCACCTGAAATCTGTTTCGCCCATGACGGTGCGGCGGTAGGTCACGGCGTAGCGGAGCCGTCTTTCCCAGAAAAGCTCGTCAAAGCTGTCGTTTGCGTTGCGGGACAGGATGCGGATGCGGATCTTGGAATGGCTGTTATAGAAGCCCGTGCCCAGATATTTGTCCTTGGAGGAATACACGTCCACAAGCCCGCCGTCCACGGGGGCGGAGCTGAGACGGAGCACCTCGTCGGCGTAGACCCACGGGTGGCCGCCGCGGAGAGCCTTTTCTCCTTTGGGAGTTATGGTGGCGCGGGGATATGTACGTTCTTTCATGAAAACGACGTCCTTTCGGCGGTACTTGGCCGTTGTCGGGAGGGGGCAACGGGCCGGTGTCCGTAGTATAGCACATTTCCCGTAGAATTACAAGAGCCCTGCTTAAAAATGCCACAAAAAGCCAAAATATATTGAAAAATGTGAAAAAAGGGAAAAATTACCACTTGAGACACAAATTTGTGCAACTCGCCGAGACGTAGAAAAACGAGGCCGGATTTTGTATAATATGACGATTTCGATTGGATGATTGCAATAGGCGGCGGGTGACCGAGAAGAGGGTAAAACGGGGGTCAAAACCCTTGAATCGTAAAAGAATCTGGGACAAAATGTAAACAATCCTGAAACAAACGCCCCCAAAACCAAAACGGAAAAGAACCGTTTCACTAATTTTTACTTCTCGTTCAAATCCGAACTCATTTAACGCGGTCTGTCGACTGCGTTGAGGCGTGGCTGGATTCCGAAAATACATGTGTGAACAAACCGTGAACGGCCGTTTTTGCTGAGTTTTGCTTACTATATATATAGAGGGGACAACTTTCTCCCTTGACTTTTCAGGGGTTTTGTGGTATCATATGGAGGTCAAATTAGGGTGTTTTGCAACCGCTTCGCACGGATTTGACTCGGTTTTTCCGCCTTCGAAGGGGGGTCTTCGCAGCCGCAATAGGGTGGCGGCCTGCGGGGATTTCCTCTCTGCGAGCGCAAAACCGACAGAATTCTGCCTGTCCTGCCCCATATGCGTCTCGCTGTTTTCGGCCGAGAGCCCCTTGGTGCGGTCACGCCTACCTCTGCGTGATGCGCTCCCCGGGTGCCCGACTGCCGAGGTGGCCGATGCCGGCGGACGCGCAGGAAGGGTAAGGAGCGGTACTTTCGCATCAAGGTATGTTGATGGCAGCATCATACCCGCCTTGGCCGACGGTTTTTCCCGAGCCGCCGGTTGAAAATCCACACAGGAGGAAAAGTGTAATGAGGGAAAAGAAATTCACACGGATAGCGGCGTTTCTGCTTTGCTTGACCATGCTGATTGGCAACGCAGTTATTTTCGCTTCCGCTTCGGATGCCAGCGGCACCGGAGGATCCACCACTGACGTTTCTCTGGAAGAGCTTCGTGAGCTTTTGAATGCGATTTCCTACGAAGAGTATTCCGAGAAAAACGCCGCCGTCCCCGGCGCGACCCAGTCTATCGTTGTGGACATCTCCACCTACGTTACGGAGGATGATGGCTTCAAGATGGAGACGAAGGATGGCGTGAACGCTTTGTTCACCCCCGCCGACGGCGAGGTTTCCTGGACTGTTACCGTCCCTGAGGCCGCTAAATACGCGATCCGCTTCGAGTATTATCCTGATCAGAACCGCTCCACTTCGGTTGAGCGTACTCTGAAGATCAACGATAAGGTCCCCTTCTCCGAGGCTCGCTTCATCACCCTTCCCAAGCGTTGGGTCAACGATTACGTTGACGCTACCCTGACCCCCGGTAAGGGCGAGACCGTCGAGTCTCTGGTCGCCGCCGCCAAGGAGGCCGGTTACACCGACGTTCGTATTGAGAACGGCAAGGTGCTGATCGGTTTCCCTGATTTCGTGACTCAGGCGATGTCGGAGTTTGCCGACGCCTTCGGTGTCCGCTTCTTCCAGCGTGACATCTCCAAGAACGAGATCAGACCCACCACCAAGGATGAGCCCGCATGGATGACCTACTATCTGAAGGACTCCAGCGGCTACTATACCTCGAACTTTGAGTTTGTTTTGGACGCAGGTGAGAACAAGATCACTCTGGAGGGTCAGAACGAGCCGATGTCCATCAAGTCGATCGTCCTGTACCCTGTGGAGAAGATCGATACATATAGTGAGTACATCGCTAAGTACGCAGGAGAGCCTGTAGGCAAGGACACCATCAAGATCGAGGCTGAGATGGCCAGCATCATGTCCAACAAGACCATCTACCCCGTTGAGGATCGTTCCTGCGCCATCAACTCTCCCACCGATACCACCTGCTCCGTGCTGAACACCATCGGTGGTGACAAATGGGCTACCGCGGGTCAGTGGGTGGAGTACCGCTTTAAGGTCTCCTCTTCGGGCATGTACGACATCGTGTCCCGCTTCCGTCAGGACGTGCTGGACGGCATGTCTACCTGCCGCTCCATGTACCTGTACAGCGAGGGTCTTGCCGAGGGTGCTAAGGGCTACTACAACGGCGCTCCCTTCGAGGAGGCCTTGAAGCTGACCTACGATTACTCCGCCGAGTGGCAGGTCACTCCGCTGGCTTCGGGTAAGGTCGATACCAACGGTGACGGCAAGATCGATAAGAAGGACGAGCAGAAGTCCTATCAGGTGTATCTTGAGAAGGACGTGGTCTACACCGTCCGCCTGGAGGTCACTCTGGGTAAGATGGGTGACGTGGTTCGCCGTGTTACCGATATTCTGAACTCGGTCAACAACGACTACCTGAACATCATCAAGCTGACCGGTATCACCCCCGACCAGTACCGTGACTACGGCTTCTCTCAGGTCATGCCCGACGTTATGGTGGATATGGTCATCCAGTCCCGTAATCTGTACGCGCTGGCCGATGAGCTGACCTTGATCGCCGGTGAGAAGTCCTCCAACGTGGCAACGCTGGAGAAGGTCGCCCGACTCCTGGAGGAGATGGGCACTGACGACGACGAGGTGGCAAAGAACCTGTCCAACCTCAAGTCCTACATCGGTACGCTGGGTACCTTCCTGTCGGATGCGCAGACCCAGCCTCTGCAGCTGGACTACATCCAGATCCAGCCCGCCAACACCGAGATGCCCGCCGCGACCCCCAACTTCTTCCAGACCTTCCTTCATGAGGTCAAGGGCTTCTGGCAGTCCTTCTGGCGTGACTACAACAGCATGGGCGCCCTGGAGGAGACCGATGAGTCGGCTACCGAGGTCTGGCTGGCTACCGCCCGTGACCAGTCTCAGGTCTACCGTAACCTCATCAACAACGATTTCACCCCCAACACCAACATCGCCATCGACCTGAAGCTGGTTGCCGCAGGTACCCTCCTGCCCTCCATTCTGGCCGATTCCGGCCCTGACGTATATCTGGGTCTGGCGCAGGGCGACGTGATCAACTACGCCATCCGTTCCGCTCTTCTGAATATTGAGGGCTACGACGACTTCGAGGCGTTCACCACCGAGAACTTCAATGAGGCCGCCATGATCGTCCTTGGTATCGAGGATGCCGACGAGCAGATGCACTACTACGGTCTGCCCGAGGTGCAGGGCTTCCCCATGATGTTCGTCCGTATCGACATTCTGGCTGACCTCGGTCTGGAGGTCCCCAAGACGTGGGATGACCTGATGGCTTGCATCCCTACCCTGCAGGCAAACAACATGCAGATCGGTCTGTCCACCGACTACAAGATCTTCCTGTATCAGCAGGGCGGCGACCTCTTTGCCGACGAGGGCATGCGCATCAATCTGGATTCCAAGGTTGGTCTCGCTTCCTTCGAGAAGATGTGTAACCTCTTCACCATGTATTCCTTCCCCTACCAGTACGATCCCGCGAACCGCTTCCGTACCGGTGAGATGCCCATCCTGCTCGGTGATTACACCGGTCTGTACAACCAGCTGAAGGTCTTCGCTACCGAGATCACGGGTAAGTGGGAGTTCATGCCCCTGCCCGGTGAGATCAACGGCTACGACGAGGACGGCAACGCGATCATCAATAATATGTCCATCTCCGGCGTTACCGCAACCGTTATGGTTAAGGGCTGTGACAACACCGACAACGCATGGGAGTTCATGAAGTGGTACACCGGTGTGGATTGCCAGGTCGGCTTCTCCAATGAGATGGTTGCCATCATGGGTCCCTCCGCAAAGCAGCCCGTGTCCAACAAGAACGCCCTGGCGTCCCTGCCTTGGACCACCTCCGAGCTGAAGCAGATCCAGGCTCAGTTCAACAATCTGGGCTCCGTACCCAACTACCCCGGCGCTTACATTATCGACCGTTACACCAACTTCGCATTCCTCAGCGCCTTCAACGATAATGCCAACCCCTCGGATGCTCTCTTGGCTTACATCAACACCATCAATAAGGAAATTGAGCGTAAGCGTAACGAGTTCAATCTGGAGACGCTGACCGATGGCGCTACCGAGTATAAGGATCTCCTCACCAAGCGTCTGGCTCAGATCGTCGAGCTGGCGGGCTACATCCGCGAGGGTGACGAGTACAAGGCCGAGTACGATGCTCTGCTGAAGCAGATCGAGAAGGCCACTCGTAGCGACGATGCTGCCGAGCTTGCCGCCGCCGCCGAGGCCGCCAAGGCTCTGTACGATCAGCTGGATCCCGACGGCTCCAAGTTCATCGCCGACAGAAACGAGGTCATGGGCTACGACATGACCGATACCGGCCTGACAAAGGCTGAGAAGAAGAAGATCCGCAAGTGCTTCTCCTATGAGGTTTACAAGAACACCGACAAGGTGGCAACCCAGCTGAAGTGCATGGTCGACTTCCTGGAGGATGCCGCTCGCCTGACAGGCGTCTGATCCTCTGCACCGTTCCCATCACTTCAATCTATAAAAGGAGAGAGAGTCAATGGCTAAAAAACAGGCTACAAAGCAGGCCGCCTCCCGTGAGCTGACCAAGGCACAGTGGAAGCTCAAAGAGATCAGACAGAATTGGGTTGCCTACCTGATGGTCGCTCCCTACATGATTCTGTTTACCCTCTTCACCGTGGTTCCGGTCGCGCTGTCTATTGTAATCAGCTTTACCGACTTTAACATGCTGGAGCTTCCCAACATTGTTTGGTTGAAAAACTACGTTACCCTGTTCTTTGACGACGATATCTTCCTCATCGCCATCAAGAACACCTTCATATTCGCGTGTATCGTGGGTCCCTCGTCCTACATCATGTCCTATCTGGTTGCATGGTTCATCAACGAGCTTCCTCCCAAGGTCCGCGCGCTCGTTACCCTGATCTTCTACGCGCCTTCCATTTCCGGTCAGGTCTACCTGATCTGGGGTACCCTGTTCTCCTCCGACTCCTACGGTTGGGCAAACGCAACCCTGGAGAAGCTGGGTATTATCAACGCCCCCATCAACTGGTTCCGAGATGAGACCTACGTCATGCCCCTGTGTATCGTGGTTTCTCTGTGGACGTCTCTGGGTACATCCTTCCTGGCCTTTATCGCAGGTCTTCAGGGTATCGACAGAGCCCTGTATGAGGCGGGCGCCGTGGACGGCGTTAAGAACCGCTGGCAGGAGCTGTACTACATCACCCTGCCCTCCATGAAGCCTCAGCTGATGTTCGGCGCGATCATGTCCATCACCGGCGCCTTCGGCTTCGGTGGTATCGTGGACGCCCTGGCAGGCTTCCCCTCGGTCAACTACTGCGCTCATACCATCATGCATCATTTGAATGACTACGGTGGAATGCGTTACGAGATCGGTTATTCGTCCGCTATCGCCGTGATCCTGTTCCTTATGATGATCGGCGCCAACATGCTCGTTAAGAGAATTCTTTCGAAGATAGGTAATTGATATGGCAAAATTAAGAACAAGAAAGCATAAGGTCGTTCTCGCCCGTTCTGCGGGCGGCGACGCCGGTATTTCGGTACTCCTTGTCCTTTTGGGCGCCTTCATGTTCCTGCCCATGGTCTACGTGGTCATGCAGTCTTTGAAGCCTCTGGATGAGCTGTGGATGTACCCCCCTCGCTTCTACGTTATGTCCCCCACCCTCAAGAACTTTAAGGATCTGTTCACTCTGATGAACATTTCTTGGGTTCCTTTCTCCCGTTACATATTTAATACGGTTCTGGTTTCCGTGGCCGGTACCGCGGGCCACCTGTTCCTTGCCTCTCTGGCGGCTTACGCCCTGGCGAAGATCAAGTTCCCAGGCCGTAACCTCATGTTCCAGACCGTTCAGATGTCCCTGATGTTCAACGCAACCGTTACCGCCATCACCTCCTTCATTCTGATGTCGGCCCTGAAGTGGCTGGATAGCTACTGGGCGCTCATCGTTCCCGCATGGTGCTCCTCTCTGGGTCTGTACCTCATGAAGCAGTTCATGGACACCAACGTCAACGATTCCGTCCTTGAGTCTGCCCGTCTGGATGGCGCAAGGGAGCTGAAGATCTTCTGGATCATCGCCATGCCCATGGTTAAGCCCGCATGGCTGACCCTGATCATCTACTCCTTCCAGGGTCTGTGGAACGCAGGCGCGTCCATGTACATTTATTCCGAGCAGTTCAAGTCCTTCAACTATGCCATCGGTCAGATCCTGGCCGGCGGTATCAAGCGCGCGGGCGCAGGCGCTGCTTCTCAGGTGATCATGATGCTGGTCCCCATTCTCATCTTCATCATCTCCCAGTCGAACATCATCGAAACCATGGGTTCGTCGGGTATGAAAGACTGATCAGGAGGTATATATAATAATGAAGAAATTCAGCAAAATTCTGTGTACCTTCTTTGCGATCCTCATGGTTGTGACCGCCGCATGCGTGACCGCAAACGCGGGCTCTGCTTATCAGACCTACGTGTACTCGGTTGACGGTAAGGCTCTCTACTCCCCCGATGCCTACACGGCCATTTCTTCTATCGGCTCCGACTACATGGGCTTGAACGTGCCCATCGAGAACCCCGGTGATATGGTCACCGATCAGGCGCAGAACGTCTACATTGCCGACACCGGTAACAACCGTATCGTGGTGCTGGACCGTTACTACAAGGTCAACTTCACCATCGCCGAGTTCTCCAACGATCAGGGTGTTCCTGACAGATTGACCGCTCCTCAGGGCGTGTTCGTCAGCGAGCCCAACGAGAAGTACGGCAAGTTGATCTGGGTCTGCGATACCGGCGCAAACCGTATCGTGGTCTTCGATGAGTTCGGTAACTTCCAGCGTATCGTGGAGGAGCCTGAGTCCACGCTGTTCGAGCAGGATTCGGTTTACAAGCCCGTGGCTATGGCCGTGGACTCCTACAACCGTCTTTACGTGGTGTCCTCCACCACCTATCAGGGTATCATCGTTATGACCGATGCGGGCGAGTTCACCGGATTCATCGGCGCGCAGGCCGTTTCCATGTCTATGTGGGATATTATCTGGCGTCGCTTCCAGACAGAGGATCAGCGCAAGGCCTCTGAGCAGAAGGTCTCTACCGAGTTCAACAACATTACCATCAATATGAATAAGGGCCTGGTCTACGTTACCACCTCCACCATTGACGAGTCTGCCGTGGCAAGCGCCATCACGGAAAAGGATAAGACCGGTACCAACTCTCCCGTTAAGCTCCTGAACGCAAACGGCTCCGAGATCATGAGACGTAACGGCTTCTGGATGCCCGCCGGTGAGGTGGACTACTCCTCCCGTTCCACCGATGAGATCACGGGTGTGTCCAAGATCATCGACGCCGCCGTCGGCCCCGAGGACACCTGGTCCATTATCGACGAGAAGAGAAACCGTATCTACACCTACGATTTTGACGGTAACCTCCTGTTCGCCTTCGGCGATAAGGGTACCATGCTGGGCAACCTGGGCTCTATTGAGGCCGTGGCTTACCAGGGAACCAATATGCTGGTTCTGGATAAGACCAACGACAACATTACCGTTTTCCAGCGAACCGAGTACGGCGACATCCTGCTGAGCGCCATCGCCGCTGAGTCCACCCAGGACTTCGACCTGGCGATCAGCCTCTGGACTGATGTGCTGAAGCGTAATTCCAACTTCGACTCCGCCTACGTCGGTATCGGTCAGGCTATGTACCGTAACAAGGACTACGCCAACTCGCTGTCCTACTTCGAGTCGGCCTACGACACCGAGAACTGGTCCAATTCCTACAAGGAGATCCGTAAGGAGTGGATGTCCACCTACTTCCTGCTCCTGCTCCTCATCATCGTGGGTCTGATCGTGGGCATCACTCTGTTCTTCAAGTGGATGGCTAAGATCAATAGGCGTGTGGCTACCTCGGGTAAGAAGAGAACCTTCGGACAGGAGATCGCCTACGGCTTCCACATCATTTTCCACCCCTTCGACGGCTTCTGGGATCTGAAGCACGAGAAGAGAGGCTCCGTCCGCGGCGCCGTCTTCTTCATCGTTCTGGCTGTCGCCACCTTCTACTATCAGGCCATCGGTCAGGGCTACCTGCTGGATACCGAGGCGGAGCTGGCCTCCGTCTGGTCGCAGGTTCTGGGCGTGCTGGTTCCCCTGCTTCTGTTCGTTTTGGCGAACTGGTGTCTGACCACCCTGTTTGAAGGTGAGGGAAGCTTCAAGGATGTGTTCGTCGCTTGCAGCTACTCTCTGCTCCCCATTCCCATGCTGGTCATTCCCGCAACCATCTACTCCAACTTCTGCATTTCCACCGAAACCGATATCATCGGCTTCATCAGCGCCTTCGCCTTCATCTGGCTGGGCATGCTGATCTTCTTCGGCACCATGGTCACCCACGACTACTCCATGGGTAAGAACGTGATCACCGTCCTCGGCACGATCGTCGGTATGGTGTTTATCATGTTCGTAGCCGTCCTGTTCACCACTCTTGTCAGTAAGATCGTAAGCCTGATTACCAACATCGTCGACGAGATTCAGTACAGACTATAACGCGTATAGGAGATTACGAATGATGAATTTTAAGAAACTCATATCACTCTTCTTGGCTGTTCTGATGCTTTGCGGCGCGTTTGGAAGCTTTTCCGTCATTACCGCATTTGCCGAGGATACCACAGACGAGTCCACGGGGGAAGAGGGAGAGGTCCTGATTGAGGATTACCTCACGACCATCTACGCCTCCCCTGCGGATAAGCTGGCAACCATGAAGCTGAAGACCACCAAGGGCAATTATGCCATTTATGCCGACGAGAAGTCCGGTGAGGTGGCCGTTAAGGACCTGTCCACCGGTCAGATCCTCTTCAGCAACCCCTACGATGTGGGCGCAAGCACCGCATCCGATAGCGTTAAGTATCAATTGCTCTCCCAGATCATCGTTAAGTTCAGCGAGAACGGCCGCGACCGTGAGTTCTCCAGCTATGAGTATGCTGCGATGCGCGACCAGATCAAGATCAAGAACATCAAGAACGGTATCCGCGTAGAGTACACCATCGGTCGTGAGGAGGCCAGACGTCTGGTTCCCCGCATGATAACGGCTGAGCGCTTTGAAACCATGATTCTGGCACCCATGGAGGAATACTACGGTGTTTCTTATGAGGATGCCGAGAAGTTCAAGGAGATTCTGGGCCATCCCCTCCAGTCCGCCTCCTTCTACCTCTGTAAGCAGATTGCATACTTCCACTACAAGGATCTGGAGCTTTGCACCTCCGACCAGCTGAAGGAGAGCATGCTCTCCTCCTTCCCCATTGTTGAGAAGTTCCCCATCTACGTTCTCGATCCTACCGCCAAGATCGTGGAGATCGAGAAGATCGAGGAGGTCATCAAGACCGCTTGTCCCAACTACTCCTACGAGGAGCTGGACTACGATCATATGCTGACCGAGTACACCAGCGATGACGAGAATCCTCCCGTCTTTAAGATGGCTCTGGAGTATACCATTGACGAGGACGGCTTTACCGTTCGTCTCCCCGCCAACGGTATCCGCTTCAACGAGTCTAAGTTCCAGCTGACCAACGTATCTGTCCTCCCCTACATGGGCGCAGGTAACAATGCGTACGACGGCTACACCTTCTATCCCGACGGCTCCGGCGCTCTGTTCGCCTTTGAGGATCTAGTTGATCAGAATACCTATTCTGTTTCCTCTAAGGTCTACGGTACTGACTACGCCTACCATAAGCTGACCGGTACCTATCAGCAGGCTGTCCGTTACCCCGTCTTTGGTATCGTGGAGAACACCCGGTACTACGACTGTGTTACCTTCGATGATACCCTGGGTGACGTTACCACCACCGTCAACGGCGTTATCTACGATAACGTGATGAAGGATCAAAAGGAAGGCAACACCTCCTCTGCCATTTATAAGGCTTACGGCTCCCTCGTTACCTCTGCGGAGATCACCGAGCGTGTGGAGAGCCACGGCTTTGTGGCCATCATCGAGGAGGGCGATGCCCTGACCGAGCTGGTCAACTACCATGCCGGTGTCCTGGCTCCCTACGACACCGTCCAGATGAACTTTAACCCCCGTCCTAAGGACTCCTACAACGTGGCAGACGCGATCTCCGTTGGTACCAGCAGTGAGTGGACCGTCGTTTCCGACCGTAAGTACGTCGGTAACTACAAGATTCACTACGTCATGCTGGGAGACGAGAACCTGGCCGCCAAGAACGAGCTGAAGGATGGCACATGGTACAAGGCAACCTGGTTGGGTATGGCTATGGCCTACCGTGATTACCTGGAGAAGAGAGGCATTCTGTCTCCTCTTGCCGAGACCAACGCCGATATCCCCCTGTACATCGAGGCCTTCGGCGCGCTGGAGGTCATTGAGAAGATCGCCTCTATCCCCGTTGAGGTGATGAAGCCCCTGACCTCTACGCAGGACGTCATTACCATGTACGAGGAGCTGTCCGGAAAGGGCGCAACCAATATCAACTTTAAGCTGACCGGTTACGCCAACGGCGGTATGTATGCCACCGTTCCCGGAAATCTGAAGTGGGAAAAGGCCGTCACGAGAGACCTGTCCATGCAGGAGCTGTTGGACTATGCCGCCGGTGTTGAAAACGGTAATTTGGGTATTTACCCCGATTTCGACTTCGCATACATCAGCAGCGATACCATGACCGATGGCTTCTCTATGAGAAAGCACTCCATCCGCACCATCGACGACCGTATGACCTACAAGCGGGACTGGATCCCGACTCAGCAGCGCTACGGCGGTATGATGCAGATGGTCGTGTCCCCTGCTTACTACGAGAAGTTCTATACCAAGTTTATGGAGAAGTACCTGGAGCAGAGCAATCTGACCGGTATTTCCGTAGGAACTATGGGTACGGCTCTGAACTCCGATTTCGATGAGGATGAGCCTTACAACCGCGAGGATGCCAAGAGCTTTACCACCAAGGCCCTGGCATACATCTCCGGCAAGGATGAGACTGCCCTGCAGGTTATGGTAAGCGGCGGCAACGCCTTTACCTGGCAGTACGCCGACCACATTCTGGGCGCGGCTCTGGATTCCTCCCGCTACATCAAGGCCAGCTACAGCGTTCCCTTCGTGGGTGTTGTCCTGCACGGCTACTCGAGCTTCACAGGCACGCCTCTGAACATGGAGGGTGATGTGAACTACGCCAAGCTGAAGGCTATTGAGAACGGCGCATCCGTCTACTTCACCTTGTCCTATCAGAACACCCAGAATCTGAAGGAGGATGACTACCTCAGCCAGTACTACTCCGTCCGTTACGACATTTGGTTCGATGACGTGGTGGAGATCTACAATCAGTTGAACACCGAGCTGAAGGACGTGCAGAATAAGGTCATCATGGACCATCAGTTCCTGTCCGGTATGCGTGTTCCCGATGTGGATGAGCTGGACCGTGACCTGACGAGTGAGTTTAATTCGGTTCTGGATTTCCAGAATAACAAGGCTGAGTATGAGGCCAAGCAGCAGGCTGCGGCTGTGGCAGACGCCCGCGATAAGATCGCCAGCGTAGAGACCGCCGCTCAGAACTTTGTAAGAGATTGCATTGAGTACTACAGCGGTACCTCCGGCGCCGCTCTCCTGTACGTCACCGGCAACCAGTCCTTCGAGCGCCGTCTGGCCGAGTATAACGAGGCCAAGGAGGCATACGATATCATCAAGGCTGAGTACGACGCCGCCGACGAGGCAGGGAAGCAGGCTCTGTCTGAGGCTTTGGTCAATGCACAGGCTACCGAGGACCAGGCATGGCGTAATTTTAAGAGCGCTGTCCGTAAGATCGGCCGCGCCATTGCTTCCATTGAGACGGAATACGCCGCTCTGACCCAGCTCCTGGAGGACGCTAAGGCCGGCAAGCTGCTCATTACCTCCACCGAGGGCTGTCCTCAGTCCATTATCAACGAGATCGAGCTGCAGCTCGCCAATACCGCCAAGCACCTGGAGAGCGCTCTGGGCGTGAAGTTCCTCTACACCGTGGATAAGGCCGAGGTTGATACCTTCCTGTACACCCACCTGTCCACTCTGATGCTCTCCTGCTACGGTGAGACCGGCCGCGCAGGGGTTGGTGTCATCGGCAAGGCCGAGAACCTGTACAAGATGCTGATCGCCGAGGATTACGGTCTGCTCATGTCCGAGATCGACCTGCTCCGCTATCTGCCTGAAAATCAGACCAAGACCGATGAGCAGCTCATCGCCGACTACGGTCTGCGGGAGGATAAGTCCTCCGTGGACGGTCTGGTCAAGTACGTCAAGGAGCTCTTGGGTAATTCCTATGAGTTTGATCCCATCATCGCGGGTATGGAAGGCGGTATTGAGGACAACATCCGTGACTACTTCGTCTCCATCCTCTACGGTCAGATCAGCAAGCTGTCTGCCAACTCGCTGGTTCCTGCCCTGAACTTCGTTCCCAACCGTGTCAATGAGAATGACCGTCTGGTTTCCAACACCGCTAACATCAACCGTGTGACCGCCGAGATCAACCAGGCCATTGATAAGGCTCTGCTGGGTGAGACCGGAGTCATCGCCAACGTCCAGAATGGGGACTACACCCTGTCCGGTATCTTCACCGAGGATGCCATGAGCGGACTGATTGACGAGATCGTCGAGATCATCCGGAAAAATACCCGTACCATGACGAATACGACGATTGCCGCTGATCAGGCTATCGAGTATGCGACTCCCGACACCATGGCTTCGGATATTCGTGACTATATCGAGGGCTACTACTACCGCGCCGTGATCAACAAGATCGCTCCCGAGGATGCAGGTAGCGTGAATCTGCAGGTCATCACCGTGTCTACCAAGACCAATGCCAGCATTGAGCTTCTGCTGACCCTCCGTATGGACGAGTACGAGTACGGCGAGTCTACCAAGTACGAGGATCTCGTGAAGGCTATGATGTCTGATGGCGAGCTGAAGAACCTGTTGAGCGATATCAATGATTCCGTCAAGGTTCATTACGGCGACGTCTACACCCAGCTTGAGAATGCTTTCCTGAAGGCCTTCGCTACCAAGGTTCTGGGTAAGGATAGCGCTCCCACTCTTCAGAAGGTTAGCATTGATGTTGTGGACGGCGAGACCAAGACCAAGCGCAACCTCCGCGACGAGGCGAAGGAGCTGCTGAATCAGCTGAGCGCCTTCTCCACCGAGGCAGAGATCAACGCACTGATCGACGAGATGATCGCTCTTCACGCCGATTATGCCGAGAAGCTCCCCGAGGGCTACGACGCAACCGCCGACGTGACCAAATACGTGTACTACAATCTGCTCGTTAAGATGAGCGGAATCACCCTGAAGGATATCGACAACTATTACTATGACGACCAGATGGCTAAGATGGATGCTACCGTCCGCGCCGAGGTTGCAGAAAAGGTCGCCGCTATCCGAGCAACACTTCCCGAGGATTGCACCGTATACGACGTGTACGCCACAGTGGCCGCCGTTTTGGGCGATAGGGAGGAGAATGTCTACGACTTCATAGGCTCCGTGGCCGCCGAGGTGACCCACACCGCAGAGGGTAAGTATTCCCTCGATGATGAGATCCTGGCTTACTACTGCTACCTGCTCTTCTCCTCCTTTGAGGACTATGACATCAATAGCGTATCGCCTACTCTCTCCCTCAAGCGAACCGAAAAGGATAATGATGCAACCTATGCAAACAGGGTTAAGAACGCTCTCAAGATTCTGGATCTTGACTTCGTGGACCGCCTGCCCCTGCTTGTGGCTCAGGCGAAGTCCGCTACCAAGCGCGGTCTGATGCCCGACTACTCTCTCGAGAGCTTCCTGTCTGAGGAGGAGCTTGAGACCATCGGCAACGAGCTGGTTGACGCACTCATCAAGGCTCTGTTTGCCAAGGAGGATGAGCGTGAGACTCTGCTCCCCGAGGTTCTGGATTATCTCCGACTCTGCTACTACAAGGAGATCGTGAAGCGTCTGTCAGCGGGTGAGCTGCCCGAGTTCCACGTCTCTGAGATCTATTCCGGCACTCTTTATGAGGCCACAACGGATCTGAAGGATCTCATGTACTACTTCGCAATCAATAACACCGACCTGACCGCCAAGGATATCGACGAGATCATTAAGACCGGCGGCGGACTGATTGATTCCGAAGAGGAAGAGGATGAGACCTCCCGCTACCTGTCCGATGACGGTCGCATCGTATCTGTTACCTATGGTACCAAGAACGCTGACGGCAGTTACTCCGCGTACAAGACCTTCATCCTGAACTATAACAACTTCTCGGTGAACGTTGAGTACAGCGATGTCACGTATACCATTCCTGCATACGGTTACGTGGTCGTGATGCACTGATGCGGACTACGAAAGAAAGAGAGGTAACAAATATTATGACCAACGAAGCGAAGCTTCAACACACGGTCAGCGCGCCCAAGGCCAAGAAACGCAAGATCGCGTCCTTGGACAAAAAGAAGGCGCGCGCCGGCTGGGTGTTCGTTCTGCCCTTCATCATTGGCTTCCTTCTCGTTTACCTGCCCATTATCTGGGATTCCATTTATATGACGTTCCATAGCATCAGCATTGTGGATGGCGGCGGTATTGATCTGCTGCCCGTAGGTTTCGAGAATTACAGTGACGCTCTGACCGAGGATCCGCACTTTGTTCAAACCCTGCTCACGGGTATGAAGGAGTTGCTCTTCGACGTTCCCGCAATCCTTATTTTCTCCCTGTTCATGGCCGTTCTTCTGAACCAGAAGATGGTCGGCCGCGCCGTTTTCCGCGCCATCTTCTTCATTCCCGTTATCCTGTCTACGGGTATCATGGAGTCTATTGCGGGCGCGAATATGCTGGGCACCATGATGGAGGGAAGCGGGAGCATCGACGGCTCCCAGCAGAGCGCAGCCAGCGAGATCGTATCCGTTATGGATATTGAAAAGCTATTCTACTCCATGAAGATCGGCCAGGGTCTGGTGGAATACGTTGCCAAGATGATCAACGAGATCTATGACATCGTAAACCGCTCCGGCGTTCAGATGCTGATCTTCCTGGCGGGTCTGCAGTCCATCTCTCCCGCTATCTATGAGGCATGCCGCATCGACGGCTGTACTGCGTGGGAGACCTTCTGGAAGATCACCTTCCCCATGATCAGCCCTATGATCCTGGTGAACGGTATCTATACCATCATCGACTCCTTCACCACCGATTCCAACTCGGTCATGAGATACATCCGCAGCGTGTATGACAAGGGAACCGAGGGACAGGTTCTGTCCTCGGCCATGGCATGGATGTACTTCATCATCGTCATGCTTATGCTGGCAGCGGCGGCAGGTCTCTTCTCGGCCTTCGTCTTCTACCAGAGACGTGATTAAGGAGGTATGCAAATGGATATGAATATGCAAAATACACCCAAGATCACGAAAGAATCCAAAAACAAGATCCGCGTTGAGTTTGACCGTACTCCTCTGAAGGAGAGACTGAAGGCCAAGTTCCTGAATCTCTACTTCTTCCAGAGGGTAGCATGGATCATTTTCCGTATGGCCCTGCTCGTAGGTATTTCCTACGTGGTTCTGTTCCCCTTTGTCTCTAAGATCGCCGGCTCCTTTATGTCCCCCGAGGACTTCGTGGACGTGACGGTCCGATTGATCCCCAAGAACTTCACCCTGGACATCTATAAGGCGGTTCTCTTTGAGTTGGACTACGGAGAGGCGTTCGTCAATACGCTGATCATCTCCCTGCTCTGCGGTCTGCTTCAGACCTTTGTCTGCTGTCTGATCGGATACGGTCTTGCCAAGTTCCGCTTCAAGGGTAACAGCTTGATCATGATGCTGGTCATTCTGACCATGATCGTGCCTCACCAGACCCTGCAGCTGTCCATGTTCATGCACTTCCGCTACTTCGACGTTCTGGGCATTCTGTCCTTCCTCAGCGGAGGCGCCAGCGTTGGATTCATGCCCGATAGCTTTAACGAGCTGCTTGCGGGCATTCAGCTCTTCCAGCTGCAGGACAACGCCTTGGCTCTGACCAACACCTACTGGCCTCTGGCCATCCTGTCGGTGACGGGTCTGGCGTTCAAGAACGGTTTGTACATCTTCATGCTCCGTCAGTTCTTCACCGGCGTGCCGGATGCTCTGGAGGAGTCCGCCTACATCGACGGATCGGGCGTGTTCCGCACCTTCTTTACCATCATTCTGCCTCTGTCCATCCCCATGATGGTCACGGTGTTCCTGTTCGCCTTCTGTTGGCAGTGGACGGACGACTTCTATACGGAGACGTTCTTCAACTCGTCCAAGATCACCTTGATGCCCGATATCGTGAAGGTTCCCAAGTCCTTGGATATTCAGTATGCGGGTAAGGAAGTGTACGAAGAGGCCATCCGCAACACCTGCGGTCTGTGTATCATCATGCCTCTGGTTATTCTTTACTCCTTTGGCCAGAACTTCCTGGTTCAAGGTATCGAGCGCTCGGGTCTGACCGCAGAATAATGCCCAATCCTTGGAGACACGCTCCAAGAACTAAAAGAACCGCCACCCGGTTTGCGTGATACTCCTAACGGAGTATCACGCAGCGATATAAATCCCTTGTGGGATTTGAGATATTCCCTTCGGGAGCGATATAAGGCTACGCCTTGCGATATGCCCTGCGGGGCGTGAGGGGATTTATATTGTATCCTACCGAGCATAGCAAGGTTATATTGTGTTCGCACAGCGAATATATCGCGAAGCGGAAAAAGAGAGAACATTTCGTCAAAACGATTTGTTCTCTCTTTCTGTTTGCAAATGAATTCATCTGTTGGAGGCTCTTGAAAGGGTTTGTGGGGGGAAAACTTCTTTCAAGAAGTTTCCCCCGCCGCTCTCTTTGCTACTCACCCTCAAGGCTCCAGCTGACGGTCGAGGAAGCCCGCGGCGGTCTGGATGAGCTTGGCCTCGATGTCGAAGGCCAGACGGTCGGCGTGGTCGCCGTCGAGGGGCTTGGCGGACACTACGCAACCGATCACGTCGCCCTCGCTGATGATGGGCATAGCGCAGCTAACGGTGTGACCGCCGCCGTCTCGAAGGATGCTTCGGGGCTCGGTGTCCCCGTTGTTGGCGTAGAAGGAGCGTCCCTCCATCATATGCTCCAACGCATCCGAGAGGGACTTTTCCAGATAGTCCCGCTTGGGGATGCCTGCGCAGGCAATGACCGAGTCCCGATCGCAGATGGCCACGGCCAGTCCGCAGGTCTTATGGAGGGTCTCGGCGTATTGTCCGGCGAACACGGCCAACTCCCCGATGGGGGAGTATTTCTTGAAGATGACCTCGCCCTCCCGATCGGTGTAGATCTCCAGAGGGTCGCCCTCGCGAATGCGCATGGTTCTTCTGATCTCCTTGGGGATGACGACACGACCCAAGTCGTCAATCCGGCGGACAATTCCGGTTGCTTTCATATATATAAAATCTCCTTTTTACAAATTCATTTGTAGGGCGTTTGTAAATTGCCCCTACGATTTTGTGTTTCATCGCCTTGTTAGTATTTGTCGTAGGAAGAAAATTATACTGTGAAGGTTTACTTTTTCCTAAAGATGCGGTATAAAAAATAAAGATGGTGTTTTTTCATCATGTGCCGTGAATTTCGTTCACAACATAAAAAGGCGACGCCATCCACGGGATGGCGTCGCCTTTATAATATTGTAGGGAATTAAGCCTCGGGAGCTTCGGTGGGTGCCTCGGTTGCGGCTTCGGTTGCGGTCTCGCAAACCTTAACGTAGGTATTGTGTACGTAGTACTCCTTGATCTCAACCAGGGCGTTGCCCTCGGCATCGGTCTCGGTCTCGGAAACGACCTCGAAGAGGATACGGCTCCAGTCCTCGCTGACAGCTACGCGAGTTGCCTTGGTGCCCTTCTTCAGACTGCCGCGGATGGACAGATCGCTGGCGGCGGAGGGGTAGGAGCGGACGTTGAGAGCCTCTACGATGACCTCAACCTCCTCCTCAACGGTGGTAAAGCCGTCGAGAGCCGAAGCATCAGCGGCTACGGTCTTGGCAATATAGCAGGTCTGGGTCTCGCCACCCACGGGATACTCAATGCGGTACCAGTTCTCGCTCTCGCCGGTAACGTCCAGAATGCGACCCTCCTTGGGCCAGCCCACGGCATTGTTATCGGCCAGGACGGTGGAGGTTCGGACGGTGGCGACGCTGGCAAAGATCACGACCTTCTTGGATACGTTCACGAAGGTGGGATTGGTCTCGGTGGGATCAAACTCGGTCTCGGAAGAGTCAGACGTCACGGGCTCGGTGACCTCGTTGCCCTGTTCGTCGGTGCCGATGACGATGTAATCGCCGGTGGTATCAGCGTTCTTGCTGGTTTCTTCTGTGGGGTCGGGAGTCTTGTTGCAGGCGGCAAAGCCGACTACGAGCAGACCGGTCAGAAGCAGAGCGAGCAGTTTCTTGTTCATAGGTGTTATCCTCCTGTATTTTCGGTTTTTTGTCTCATGCAAGGGGGGGACGGCGACAGCAATTCGACCGTTCGGGGTTACTTGGGAGCACAATATATGCCTCTATGCTTCATATTATAGCACAATATATCGGGGTTGTCAAGGAAAAGGAAAGAGAAAAATAAAATATTTTGTGAACTTTTTTGACGGTGCTGTCGCCTTTCTGCGACGGGGTTGAAAAAATCTGTCGGATATGGTATAATAAGGGCATCAAATACCTTGGAGGTGCTACCTTGAGACCGTCCGGAGTTAAGCGCCTGTGGACACATCCCGAGCTACCTATGCCTAAAGATTATTGCCGTATGAGCTACGTCCTGTTCCGTGTGGACGGAGACGTTGGCCGCGTGGTGGCGGCCCGTCTGCCCGACGACCGCTTTTTGCGGGTGGGCGATTACGTACAGGATCGTCTGGCCTTTTGCGGTGACGCCCTGTCCTATGTGACCCGTCGACACGATGACGCTCCGCCCCTGTTTATTCGCACCGACGCCGGTGTTGGGATTTTGTCCGGTAGATACCATCTTTCCGCAGGACTTGGGTTGTATCTGCATATCCATACTCGCCCCTCTGCGGCGGCTCGCCTTATCCATGGAGGCGCATTGGGTTGTGACGGAGATTTTGCGGTCAGCCGAGAGCTTCGTGAACAGATCGGAAGACCCACGGCGAGGGACGGGCAGACCTATCCCGCCTTGTTGGAGGCTTGGCGGGCCGTGGCGGCCGCTCCTCGGGAGGTGTTCTCCGCTGATTCCGACGGAGGGATTTCTCTGGGCGGGTTGCGAAGCGGAATCGCCAAGCTGGCCTCCTTTGTCGGCTGTGAGGTTGCCTTCACGGTTCGCAAGGAGCAGGGAGCGAGACCCGTCTCGCCCTATGCCCGTGTGAAATGCTACCGCCCCCTGCTTCTGGAGGGGATCCTGCTCTGCCTGCTTTCCGAGATGCGGGAGCGCTCGGCCACGGGGACGGTGGTGTGCCGCTTGGAGCCTCCTTCGGAAAATCGGGAAGGGGTGTCCTTGACCCTGCGCTATCCTCTTCGGACCCGTGAGAGGCCCGGGACGGCGGAGGTGTACGAGGGGGTACACAGATGTCTTGCGGTCATCGGTGAGTCGGGAGGTCTGGATCTCTATGCGTCCACCCGCCTGCTACCGCCCCGTGATCCGCAGGGTCTGCCCGAGGCGGCGGTGACGCTGGATTGGCTACTGGATCCCTCCGTCCTGTCCTCGTCGGACATCAAGGCTCGCTTGTCCCTTGCCCGAGTAGACGGCCACCGTTCCGAAAGCGGCAGGGAAGCAGACGCCACACTCGTGGAGGAACAGCTCTTCGGGGCGGATCTTGGGTGAAAACGTCTGCTTTTGACCATCTTTGTTTGTGAATTTTTTGAAAACTTTTTTGTTCCCTCTTTACAAAATAAGGAGAACATGGTATAATTACAAAGCATGACATGCGCACGGTTCGCGGATACAGCCGTAATGCGGCACTTCACCAACCGCCCTCTGTGGGTATGCCAAATATATTTTTGAAAGGTGAAAAAAACCATGACCAACCAGGAAAAGCAAGCCATCATTGCCCAGTACGCCATCCACGAGGGCGACACCGGCTCCCCTGAGGTACAGATCGCCATTCTGACCTTCCGTATCAACAGCCTGACCGAGCATCTGAAGTCCAACAAGAAGGACCACCACAGCCGCCGCGGTCTTCTGAAGATGGTCGGCCACAGACGCAACCTCCTCGGTTATCTGCAGAAGGTAGACATCAACCGCTACCGTGCGATCATCGAGAAGCTGAACCTGAGAAAGTAATCAGAACAAAAGGGAGTGCGGAACGGCGGCCAAAGGGTCGGTCGCTCTCACTCCCTTGCGTTTCGTTTACCGCCCTCGTCCCTTACCGCAAGGTCATTCGCACCCCTGCACACCCGATCTGCGCCGCTTTAGTCCTTACCTCTGGGTCGGAGCCCGCCTCCGACTCATAGGTAAGTGCTAAACTCCGCAGATCCGCAAGAACAAAAAACAAAAATCTGAAAACGGAGGAAACCACTATGTACACCATCCAAAGCTCTGCTATGGAATTCAAGAACCACAAGGTCTACGAGTACACCCTTGCAGGCCGTCCCCTGGTCATCGAGACCGGTAAGCTGGCAGGCCTGGCCAACGGCTCCTGCCTGTGCCGCTACGGCGAGACCGCCGTCCTCTGCTGCGCGACTGCTTCCGAGAAGCCCCGCGACGGCATTGACTTTCTGCCCCTGTCCGTCGATTTCGACGAGAGAATGTACGCTGCCGGTAAGATCCCCGGCGGTTACCTGAAGCGTGAGGGCAAGCCTTCCGAAAAGGCCGTCCTGACCTCCCGTGTCATCGACCGTCCCGTCCGTCCCCTGTTCCCCAAGGATCTGCGTAACGACGTGGCTCTGACCCTCACCGTTATGTCCGTGGATCACGACTGCTCCCCCGAGATCACCGCTATGATCGGCGCATCCGTTGCCCTCTCCATCTCCGACATTCCGTGGAACGGCCCCATCGGCGGCGTGTTCATGGGTCTGGTTGACGGTGAGATCGTGGTTAACCCCACCGAGGCTCAGCGCAGGGTGAGCGATCTGGAGCTGACCGTGGCCGCTTCCATGGAGAAGGTGGTCATGATCGAGGCAGGCGCCCGCGAGGTGGACGACGACACCATGTTCGAGGCCATCATGAAGGCTCACGCCGAGATCAAGGAGCTTCTGGGCTTCATCAACACCATCATCGCCGACATCGGCAAGCCCAAGTTCTCCTACCCCTCAGGGGATCTGGATCACGATATGTTCGATAAGGTCTTCGCCTTCTGCGAGGCCGACGTCATGGCCGCTTTGGACACCGACGACAAGAATATCCGCGACGCCCGTATGGTTCCCATCAAGGACGCCATCGTGGCCGAGTTCGAGGCCGAGTACCCCGAGATCGGTTCCATCATGGACGAGCTGATCTACAAGATCCAGAAGAAGATCGTCCGCCGCTGGCTGCTGGTGGACAAGAAGCGTGTGGATGGCCGTGATATGAACACCATCCGTCCTCTGGGCGCCGAGGTTGGCATCCTGCCCCGCACCCACGGCTCGGGTCTCTTCACCCGTGGCCAGACTCAGGTTCTGACCGTGGCTACCCTGGGTACTCTGGCTGAGTCCCAGATGCTGGACGGTATCGACAACGAGACCGAGAAGCGCTATATGCACCACTACAACATGCCCGGCTTCTCCACCGGTGAGGCCAAGTCCACCCGTTCTCCCGGCCGTCGTGAGATCGGTCACGGCGCTCTGGCTGAGCGTTCCCTGATTCCCGTTCTCCCCACCACCGAGGAGTTCCCCTACGCCATCCGTTTGGTCTCTGACGTGGTTTCCTCCAACGGCTCCACCTCTCAGGGCTCTGTTTGCGGCTCTACCCTGGCTCTGATGGATGCCGGTGTGCCGATCTCCGCTCCCGTTGCCGGTATCTCCTGCGGTCTGATCACCGCCGAGGACGGTACATGGGACACCATGATCGACATTCAGGGTCTTGAGGACTTCTACGGCGACATGGACTTCAAGGTTGCCGGTACTCACAAGGGTATCACCTCCATCCAGATGGACCTGAAGATCGACGGTCTGACCCCCGAGATCATCAAGCAGGCTCTGGAGCAGACCCACGCAGGCCGTGACTACATCATCGACGAGGTCATCCTGAAGGCCATCCCTCAGCCTCGCGAGACCGTCTCCAAGTTCGCTCCCAAGATGACCGTCATGAAGATCGATCCCGACAAGATCCGCGAGGTCATCGGTAAGGGCGGCTCCGTGATCCAGAAGATCCAGGCCGAGTCCGGTGCCAAGGTGGACATCGACGACGACGGTACCATCCGCATCGCCGCTGTCAACGCCGCCCAGGCCGAGGCTTGCCAGGCCGCCATCGCCGCCATCGTCTTCGAGCCCGAGGTCGGCCAGGTCTACACCGGTAAGGTCACCGGCATCAAGGAGTTCGGCTGCTTCGTGGAGTACGCTCCCGGCAAGGAGGGCATGGTCCACATCTCCAAGATCGCCAACCGCCGCCTGGAGAAGGTGGAGGACGCCGGCATCGAGCTGGGCACCGTCGTCCGTGTGAAGTATCTGGGCCTGGACAAGAAGGGCCGCATGGACTTCTCAATCAAGGACGCAGACTGATTCAAAATATCACATTCTGTACCCGCTGCCGCTTCGGCGGCGGGTATATTGATTCAAACAGGA
>JAFXJW010000040.1 GCA_017532045.1 Clostridia bacterium
CATCCCCGCGAATCAGCCAAACCCGCGAGCTCGGCGCTCCGCCGAGGTTGCGGACCTCCGGCGACCCGTGAAGTGACGGCGCATAAGGCCCTTTTGCCCCCCGGCAAAAGGGCGCGCCGGACAGGGGATAGGATTCTTAAGGAAAGTACCCGGGTACTTTCCTTAAGTGGCGATTCTTTTGGTACTTTTCTTTCGCCACAGAAAGAAAAGTACATAATCCCATCTCCCCGATAAACCCAAGTTTGAATCATGCCAAGCGAAGCAAAACCGAGAGGGTGATTCCCTCTCGGTTGTCTTCTATTCACTTTCGAATCCGCACGAGGGTGGAGATTCCCTTCCCCAAAGCCTCACAGAGCCTGTCCACCTCGTCCTCGGTGTTCAAAGCGGAAAAGCTGATCCGCAGGGAGCAATCAGCCTCGTGAGCCGTCAGACCAAAAGCGGCGAGGGAGGGACTGATCTTCACCGAATGAGAAGAGCAAGCCGAGCCGCTGGAGACACAGATACCCTGCGCCGACAAGTAGTTCAGCATGGTCTGGGACTTGATGGAGGGGAGGGTGAGGTTGAGAACGTGGGGAGCGCGATCCCCTGCGGGGATGTTCATTTGCACGCCCATGTCCCGAAGCTTCCCTTCCAGTCGGTCACGGAGGGCCACCATCCTGGCCTGATCCTCTCCACGGGAGGCAGAGCCCGCCTGGGCCGCCCCGCCAAAGCCCGCAATACCGATGATATTTTCGGTACCCGACCGCAGACCGAACTCCTGTCCGCCGCCTGTGACAAAGGCGGTGATCCGCTTGGTCCTGATGATGTCGGGGTGGACATAGAGGGCACCCACGCCCTTAGGGCCGTGGATCTTATGGGCGCTGACCGTAACCAGGTCGGCGTGGATGGAAGCAGGGGTGAAGGGCACCTTCAATAGTCCCTGCACCGCATCACAATGGGTCACCGTACGGCTGTCCCTCTGCTTGGCGGCGGCAAAGACGCGAGCCACGTCAAAGTGGGCGCCCGTCTCGTTGTTGACCATCATCATGGACACGAGGAGGGTAGGCGTATTCAAGGCAGAAATGGCGGCTTCGGTATCCAAAACACCGTTTTTCGTGGGAATCCGCACCACTTCGATGCCGTCCGCCTCCAATTTGCGCATGGCTTCCTCCACCGAGGGATGCTCGCAGTCGGTGGTGATCACACGGCTCGCAAAACGGCGGGGCTTGGCATAAACACTACCGTATATGGCCAGAGCGGAGGCCTCGGTGCCGCAGGAGGTGAAGATCAGCTCGCCCGGCTTGGGGGATCTGATCCCTAACGCCGCCGCCACCTGTCCGCGGGCACGAGTCAGGAGAGTATGAGCCTCCTGTCCTACGCTGTGGAGGGAGGAGGGGTTGCCAAAAACACCCATGGCCTCCTCCATGGCGGCTACGGCCTCGGGGCACAAGGGTGTGGTGGCTGAATTGTCAAGGTAAATGATGGACATGACCGTTCTCATTTCTTGTAATTTCAAATTTGGGTTTATCGGGCTGCGCCCGAAATGCAAAATGCAAAATGCAAAATGAAAAATCAGGAAACGGGAGAAGGGATCAGTGGAGATTGATGACAGCAAATACCCTTTGTGGACAAGAAATTTTTAAAGTTACAAATTGCCGCAATTTACCATTAGATTGGCTTTTGCGAAGCAAAAGGCTTCATC
>JAFXJW010000041.1 GCA_017532045.1 Clostridia bacterium
CTGATCCCCCGCCGTGGCAAAGCATGCGCAGGATTTTAGAGGGTACAGATCCACACGGGCGCATGCAGGGGTTCAGATTCCCGGATGGCATCCTCCACCGTCGCGAGCGGGGAGAACAGATTCCCGGATGGCAGACGCATCCTCTTTTCTCATCCCCCCGTGCAGTGGCAAAGCATGCGCAGGATTTTAGGGGGTACAGATCCACACGGGCGCACGCAGGGGTTCAGATTCCCGGATGGGTCTGATCCCCCGCCGTGGCAAAGCATGCGCAGGATTTTAGAGGGTACAGATCCACACGGACGCATGCAGGGGTTCAGATTCCCGGATGGGTCTGCCCCCCTTTTTCGTCTCCCCGTCTCTCCGCCCCCACTTCGTATTGACAAACACCTTCTTTTATGATATAATACCGCACGGTGTGCGCTCCGACGCAAATCTTCAAAATTGAAAATTCCCTTCGAGGTCAAAATACGTATGATTATCAAAAAGCTTATAGGCACCAAAGCCTTTTACAGGACGGTTCTGGCCATCGCCGTCCCCATCATTGTGCAGAACGGCATCACCAATTTCGTCAACCTTCTGGACAACGTCATGGTGGGTCGCCTGGGCACCGAGCAGCTATCGGGCGTAGGTATTGCCAACCAGCTTATTTTCGTCTTCACCCTCTGCCTCTTCGGCGGCCTGGCGGGGGCGGGTATCTTCACCGCCCAGTTTTTCGGCAAGGGAGACAACGAGGGTCTTCGCTACTCGATACGCTTCAAGCTCTACACCGCCCTCGTCATTCTTGCGGTGGGTGGCGTGATCCTCATTCCCTTCGGCGAAAACCTCATCACCCTGTTCCTCACCGAGGGGGATACCACGGGTGACGTGGCGCTGACCCTGTTCTTTGGCCGTGAGTACCTGAAGATCGCCCTCGTCTCCCTGATCCCCATGTCCCTGTCCATGGTCTACGCCAGTACCCTCCGTGAGGGGGGACGAACCGTCCCTCCCATGGTGGCCTCCATTGCGGCGGTGGCCACCAACGCCCTGTTCAACTGGCTCCTCATCTTCGGTGTCGGCCCCTTCCCTGCTCTGGGAGTGGTGGGCGCGGCCTGGGGCACCGTCATCGCCCGTGTGCTGGAGCTTCTCATGCTGGTGATCTGGAGCCACGTCAGTATCAAAAAATCCCCCTACTTCAAGGGGCTGTACCGCTCTCCCCATATTCCTCTTGCCCTCTGCAAGCAGATCTTTGTCAAGTCCCTCCCCCTCATGGTCAACGAGCTGTTCTGGTCCTCGGGCATGACCATACTGAACCAGTGCTACTCCACCCGAGGCCTTGTGGCCGTGGCGGCGGTGAACATCGCCGTGACCGTATCCAACGTCTTCAACATCGTGTACATGTCCATGGGCTCGGCTGTGGCCATCATCGTGGGCAATCAGCTTGGCGCGGGGCAGATCGAGGAGGCCAAGGACACCGACCGCAAGATCATCGCCTTCTCCTGCGTCCTCTGCACCGTCATCGGAGGTCTCATGGCGGCCATGGCACCCCTCTTTACGGTGTTCTACAACGTGACCCAAGACGTCAAGGATCTGGCGACCGTCATGATCATTGTCTACGCCGTCATGATGCCCTTCAGCTCCTTTGCCCACAACTGCTACTTCACCCTTCGCTCGGGTGGCAAGACCCTCATCACCTTCCTCTTTGACTCGGCCTACGTGTGGGCGGTCAGCGTTCCCACAGGCCTCATCCTCTCCCGCTTCACCGACCTCCCCATCATCCCCCTGTTCACCATCTGCGTCGCCTTGGAGCTGGGCAAGTGCGTGATCGGACTGCTCATGCTGAGGTCTGGCAAGTGGGCGAAGAAGCTGGTTTAATTTTCTTGACAACACAAAGCTTTTATGCTATACTGTCCTTACCAAACACAAAGGAGGCTCGTCATGAAGCGCTTGAAATGGATTATTCCCCTCGTCCTTGTTCTTGCCATTCTGCTTGTGCCCATTCCCATGCACCTCAAGGACGGAGGCACTGTGATCTATGCAACCATCGCCTATCGGGTGTCGGATTACCACCGCATGGACGAGGTTGACGGTGTTTACGGCTACACCGAGGGATACTGCGTGGAGATATTCGGTATTACGGTGTATGAAAAAACGGAATTCATTCCCGAAGATTCCCAATGAAATAGTGAACCCCCGACAGAAATCCGTCGGGGTTGTTCTATTTTATTTGAGCATTCCCTTCTCCCAAAGCATCTCCCCCAGCGCCTCGGCGGCCACATAGACCAGCTCGGAGCAGGGGCGCTTGTGGTAATACTCGGGGGTGCGGGCCTCGGCCTCGCCGCCCGCCTCGCTCTGGACGCCACGGCCTGCCAAAATCTCACGGCAGACAATGGAGCCGCTGCCGCTCTTCTCGATGAAGCGACGAGCCAGCTCTCGGATGTCGGCGTAGTGACGGCTCTTGCCTTCCTTGTCGGCGGGGTCGTCGTAGCCGCAGAGGAATCCCAGGACGGCAAAGGCGCCCGTGACGCCACCGCAGACCTCACGGAGACGACCCATACCGCCACCAAAAGAGGAGCCAAGCCTGGCGAGAGTCTTCTCGTCCAGACCCGTCAGGTCGGCGTAGGCCAGAAGGACGGCCTGGGCGCAGCCGTAGTCTGCGAGGAAATGATTGCGAGCCGCCTCGGCTCTCTTTGTAATATTCTCATTCATACTCATATACCTTCTTAAAAGTTCTTGAAAAGAGGGGGCATGGGGGAGAGAAACTTCTTCCAAGAAGTTTCTCTCCCCCGTAATACCGTCAATTATCTTCTCTTCTCAGCGATCTCCATCATGATCTCGGAGATGAATTGATCTACGGGCATGACGCCACGCTCACCGTCCTTACGAGAGCGGACGGCCACGGCATTCTGCTCGATCTCCTTACCGCCCACGACCAGCATGTAAGGAACCTTCTCCTGCTGAGCGGCGCGGATCTTATAGCCCACGGTGTTGTTGGACTTGTCCACCTCCACGCGCATACCCATCTGAGTCATGCGGTCTGCGATCTTCTGGCAGTACTCCACCTCGCTGTCGCCCATGGGCAGGAACTTGACCTGCACGGGAGCCATCCAGGTAGGCAGGGCGCCTGCGTAGCGCTCAATGAGGTAGGCCAGGGTGCGCTCGTAGCAGCCCAGGGAGGTACGGTGGATGATGTAGGGGGTCTTGGACTGACCGTCGGAGTCCACGTACTCCATGCCGAACTTCTGCGCCAGCAGCATATCGATCTGGATGGTAACGATGGTGTCCTCCTTGCCGAATACGTTCTTATACTGGATGTCCAGCTTGGGGCCGTAGAAGGCGGCCTCGTCGATACCGATGGTGTACTCCAGACCCAGGTTGTCCAGAATCTGACCCATGACCGACTGGGCATGCTCCCACTGCTCGGCCGTACCCTCGTACTTGATGCCGGCTCGCGCGGGATCCCACTGGGAGAAGCGGAAGGTACA
>JAFXJW010000042.1 GCA_017532045.1 Clostridia bacterium
GCGGTATATCGAACACCCGAAGGGTGTATATCGACGAAAAAAGATGTCGATATGTCCCTACGGGACTCGATATGTGCCTTGCGGCACTCGATATATTCCTGCGGAATTCGATATGCGCCCTGCGGGCGCGAGGTCGGGCGCAGCCCGACAAACCCAAATTTGAACGTCCCTGTTATAGTGTGTACCGATCCTCTTTTTTAATATCGTGAATTTTTTTGGAAAAACACCGCCATCGCCCCAAAACCATTTGACAAACGGGAAAAATCGTGCTATAATAATATGGATTATAATTTCTGATGAAAGGAGGGTGACCCTATGGCGATCCTGACGGGAAGCGGTGAGCGCATCCGTGTTACGGTGCCCACCCGTTACTATGCTCATTCGTCCGACGGACGGAGATTTTCTCTGACCGCTGCCGCAGACTTTTTTGCTAATGCGGGTTTTGACGGCGTGGATCTGTCTCTGGACGAGCTGGAGCCCGACGGGGACGATATTTTTCGCTCGATTCTGTATAGCTTCGGCAACCGTGCCGCGGCAAGAGGGTTAACCATTCCCATGTGTCACCTGCCCTTCTTTATGCCCGATCCCGACGACGGAGCCGCCATGGCTCGCTTTGCTCGGGAGATCACGGCGGGACTTCGTATGGCCGCCATGCTGAAGATCCCCGACGCCGTGATCCACCCCATCGTCCGCCACGAGAGCCGCCGATGTCGGGTGCTGTGGCTATCCGAAAATATGCGCTTCCTTATGCCCATCCGTGAGATGGCGGGGAAGCTGGGCGTCAACCTCTGCATCGAGAACATGACGGGCAAGCCCTACGCCACCCATCCCTCCGAGGCCGTCTACGGCAGTACCGCTGAGGACGTGCTGGAGCTTTCGGAGCGGCTGGACGCCATGGTGTGCTGGGACTTTGGTCACGCCAATCTGACGGGTCTGTGCCAGTCTGCCGAGCTGGAAAAGCTACGGGGCAGGGTTCGCTGTGTCCATATCCACGATAACGACGGCGTGAAGGACACCCACCGCATTCCCTTTGACACCGTCGACCGCACCCCTCTGGGAGGATCCATCGACTGGGAGGATGCCGCAGAAGGCCTCCGCCTATGTGAGTTTTTGTCCACCTCCAACCGATGCCTGAATCTGGAGCTGAAGTCCTCGGATCTCCCCTCTGATCTCTCGGTCAGAAACGTCCACGCCTCTCGCGCCCTCTTCGCCGCCGAGAAGATCTCCAACCTGTTATGAATTACATCCGCTGATATAGAAAGGCAATACTATGCAACTCTACAACTCTGCCACCCACCAAAAGGAAGAATTTATCCCCCACGAGCCCGGCAAGGTGAGCATGTACACCTGCGGCCCTACGGTCTACCACTTCGCCCATATCGGCAACCTCCGCACCTACATGATGGAGGACGTGCTGGAGAAGTACCTCCGCTACGCAGGCTACGACGTGACCCGTGTCATGAATATCACCGACGTGGGACACCTGTCCTCCGACGCCGACGAGGGCGAGGATAAGATGCTCAAGGGCGCTCGCCGTGAGAAGAAGACCGTCATGGAGATCGCCAAGTTTTACACCGACGCCTTCTTTGCCGACTGCGAGAAGCTGAACATCAAGACCCCCGACATCGTCCAGCCCGCCACGGGTTGTATCGACGAGTACATCCACCTCATCGAGACTCTGATGGAGAAGGGCTACGCCTACGAGGCCGGCGGAAACATCTACTTCGACACCTCCAGGCTGGAGAAGTACTACATCTTCAACGATTTTAAGGAAGAGGATCTGGACGTGGGCGTCCGCGAGGGCGTGGAGGCCGACGGCAACAAGCGGAACAAGGCAGACTTCGTTCTGTGGTTCACCAAGTCCAAGTTTGACGATCAGGAGCTGAAGTGGCCCTCCCCTTGGGGCGTGGGTTATCCCGGCTGGCACATTGAATGCTCGGGTATCTCCATGAAGTATCTGGGTGATACGCTGGATATCCATTGCGGCGGAATCGACAACGCCTTCCCCCACCACACCAACGAGATCGCCCAGTCCGAGGCGTATATCGGCCATCCTTGGTGTAAATACTGGGTACACGTCCTCCACCTGAACACCACGGGCGGTAAGATGTCCAAGTCCAAGGGGGAGTTCCTCACCGTCTCTCTCTTGGAAGAGAAGGGCTACGATCCCATGGTCTACCGCTTCTTCTGCCTCCAGTCCCACTACCGCAAGTCCCTGGTCTTCTCTTGGGAGAACATGGACAACGCCACCATTGCCTACAACAAGCTCATCACCCGCATCGCCGCCCTGAATCCCGATTCGGGGGAGGCTGTGGACGAGACCGCTTATGAGTCCCTGCGTGAGGGCTTCGTCAAGGCGCTGGATAACGACCTGAACACCTCTCTGGCCGTCACCGCCATCTATGACGTGCTGAAGGCTAAGGTGAACGACGCCACCAAGCTGGCGCTGCTTTCTAACTTCGACACCGTTCTGTCGGTGGGTCTTCTGGATCACGCCGCCGCTCTGCGTGAGAAGCAGGCCGCCGAGAGAGCCGCCGCTGAGGAGGCCAAGCGCGCCGCCGCCGAGGCTGAGGCCGCCGCTGCCGCCGCCGATCCCTTCGTGGCCGAGATCCTCGCCGCTATCGAAGCCCGCAAGGCCGCCAAGAAGGCAAAGAACTTTGCCGAGGCTGACCGCATCCGAGACGAGCTGGCCGCCAAGGGAGTCACTCTGACGGATACTGCTCAGGGCACAACTTATACTATTAACTAAAGGATTCCCATGAAAAATCTGTTTCATAAATACCGCGAGATCATCCTGTATCTCGTGTTCGGCGTGCTGACCACCGTGGTGGGATTCGGTACGTACTTCCTCATCATGGCGGGCGCGGAGCGTCTTCTGGGCCTTCCCATGGAGGATGAGACCTCCCTCACCTACCTGACGGTCTACATCATAGCGCAAGTCATCCAATGGGTGGCCGCCGTACTGTTCGCCTTCTTTACCAACCGTAAGTGGGTGTTCACCGAGGCGGACCGCTCCGAGGGAACGTTTTGGCGTCAGTTGGTTCTCTTCGCAGGCTCTCGCGTGGCCTCCTTCCTGTTGGATCTGGGGGTGACCTACGGATGCACCCTCCTTTTGGCCATGTGGATCACCCGGCCTCCCGTCATAGTGGGCATTGAGCTGACTCCGGGTGTCATCGCCAAGCTGGTGGCCGCCGTGCTGGTCATCATCGCCAACTACGTGCTGAGCAAGCTCATCGTGTTCCGTAAGGCAAAGTCTGAACCCGAAGAGAAAACCAACAACTAACCAAAGGGGCGCACCACATCCGCTTTTGCGGCGGGGAAGCGCCCCATAGATATGCTTTCCCAAAGAATTTTGAGCGGGGATCCCCCGAGAAAGGTATGATCATGCAGAATTTGGGCTATTACAACGGTAGAATCGGTACTCTGGACGAGTTGACTGTCCCCTTTAACGACCGAGTGAATTACTTCGGAGACGGCGTTTACGAGGCCACCTTTACCCGCAACCACAAGGTCTTTGCGCTGGAGGAGCATATCGACCGCTTCTTCCGCAGCGCCGCTATGGTGGACATCAAGATCCCCATGGGAAAGACCGAGATGGCCGAGCTGATCCGGGATCTGGTACGCCGTGTGGACGACCCCGAGCAGCAGGTCTACTTCCAGGTTACCAGAGGCACCCAGCCCCGTGGCCACGTGTATCCCGAGGATATGGTGGGCAATTTCTGGGTGGTGCTGAAGCCCACGGCCGTCAAGGACATCGGCATGGAGGTCAAGGCCATCCTCCGAGAGGATACCCGCTTCCTCCGCTGTAACATCAAGACTTTGAACCTGCTCCCCGCTGTCCTGTACAGTCAGGAGGCTGCTCGCGCAGGGGTCTACGAGGCCATCCTCTACCGTACCCCCGGTCAGAGCGGATGCGGCGGTGAGCTTGTGGGAGGCATGCCCACCCGTGTTACCGAGTGCGCCCATTCCAACGTCCATATCATCAACCAAAAGGGGGAGTTCCAGACCGCCCCCTTGGATAACCTGATCCTGCCCGGCATTGCCCGCGCCCATCTCATCACCGCCTGCCGCGCCTTGGGGATTCCCGTCAACGAGACTCCCTTCACGGTGGAGGAGATGATGAACGCCAAGGAGGTGCTGATCTCCTCCTCCTCCGCCCCCGGTCTGCGGTGTATCGAGATCGACGGCCGACCCGTGGGCAGACAGGCAACAGAGACCGTTGTCGCCCTGCAAAAGTGGGTCAAGGACGAGATCCTTGCGGCGACTGCTCTTGACTGAGACATAAAAGCGGTCTTAGGCTCGGGCAGGGCGAAGCCCCCAAAAAGCAGGAGACTTGTCGGTTACTAAAACACAAATGAGGTAAAACGTGAGATCAACAAACGATATGACAACGGGCAAGCCCTGGGCGAAGATCTTGGTCTTCACCCTGCCCATGCTGCTGGGCAATATCGCCCAACAGCTCTACAACACCGTGGATACCATCGTGGTGGGAAAGTACATCGGAGACAATGCCCTGGCGGCAGTAGGCTCCTGTGGCCCCATCGTCAATATGCTTTTGGCGCTGTTCATCGGCATTTCTGCGGGAGCAGGTATCATGGTGTCCCAGTATTTCGGGGCAAAAAACCGAGAGGATCTTTCCTACACCATCGGTAACTGCATCACCGCCACCTTTATCTGCTGTGGCGTGCTGATCCTGGTGGCAACTCCCCTGATCCGCCCCGTTCTCGAGCTTCTCAACACCCCCGACTCCATTCTGGACTGGTGTGAGGATTACCTGAAGATCTGCCTGTGGGGCATTGCGGGTCTGGCCTTTTATAACATTCTGAGCGGTATCCTGCGGGGTATGGGTGACTCGGTCTGGCCGCTGATCTTCCTTTTGGTGGCCACCGTCATCAACATCGTGCTGGATATTCTGTTCGTGGCGGTGCTGAAGATGGAGGTGGCAGGTGTCGCTCTGGCGACCATCATCGCCCAGATCATATCCGCCGCCCTGTGTATGATCAAGCTGGCCGCCATGCGGAAGGACTACGATTTCGGCTTCCGATTCATGGGGCTTCGGGAGCGTTACGTGAAGACGCTGGTGCGCCTCGGCCTCCCCTCGGGTCTGACTCAAGCCATCTTCTCCTCGGCTATGATCGTCGTCCAGTCTCTGACCAACCAGTTCGGCGAGATGTTCATTGCTGCCAACGTAGTGATCATGCGAGTGGACGGATTCGCCATGATGCCCAATTTCTCCTTCGGCACGGCCATGACCACCTATGCGGGTCAGAACGTGGGCGCGGGACTGTACGACCGTGTCACCAAGGGCGCCAAGCAGGGCCTTTGGATGGCGGTGGGCTGCTCGGCGAGTATTACCGCTGTCATTCTGCTCTTCGGTAAGGGGCTCATGCATCTCTTTACCGACACCCAGGATCTGGTGGAGCTGAGCTACCGCCTCATGATGATATTGGCCGTGGGCTATATCGCTATGGCCGTGACCCAGTCTTTGTCGGGTGTTATGCGGGGTGCGGGCGACACCATGACCCCCATGTGGATCTCTCTTATGACCACCGTGGCCATCCGTGTGCCGGTGGCCTACGGTATTGCGTGGATCACCTCTCCCACGGGTCATCCCGCCGACGGCATGAAGGAGTGCATCCAGATCTCCCTTCTGGCCTCTTGGTGTATCGGAGCGGCCCTTACCGTTCTCTTCTATCGGATGGGTAAGTGGAAGAACAAGCGCATCAAGCAGTAAATCCCCCAAACGATACCCCGCACAGGGGAGCGGACGGGCGCAGATCGCCCCAGAAAGGGATTCCCGAGACGGGTCGGGAAGAGAGTGCATTATGGCAAAGAAGCTGAGGATCGGCATCGTGGGCGCGGGAAGAACCCCCATCTCCTGCATGGAGGACGCTTTGACCATCCAAAAAATTCTGGATGCCATCTATCGCAGTGCCGAGGCCCACGCCGAGGTGTTCATATAATAGAAGAACCCCCGACGCCCTGTGCGTCGGGGGTTCTTTCTTTGTTCCGCAGGGGTTTTACCCCTGCTCCCCACCAAAACCCTTTAATAAATTTTTAAAGTTTTTGGGAAGTCTTGAAACCCTTTTGCAAAAGGGTTTCAAGTGGAGTCAAGGGGCGAAGCCCCTTGCCGTTGCTCCTTATAGCTCGATCAGCTCCTTGGGGCTCCCTGTGAAGTTGTGGATGGTGCCGTCTTCCAGAACACCGATTATGTCCTCGATGCGGCAGCCGTACTTGCCCTCGATGTAGATGCCGGGCTCCACGGTGACTACGTGGCCGGGGCGGAGCAGCTCGGTGGCGGGGGCAGAGCCGGCGAAGCGGGGGGCTTCGTGGATGTAGAGACCCACGCCGTGACCCAGACTGTGGCCGAAGAGACCCTTGTAGCCTGCGTTGTCAATGATGTCACGGGCCACCTTGTCGGCCTCGAAGCAGGGCATACCCACCTTCAGGTGGTCGATGGCGGCGGTCTGGGCGTGGAGAACGGTGTTGTAGACCTTCTTGATCTCCTCGTCGGCCTTTCCGATGACCACGGTTCGGGTCATATCGGCGCAGTAGCCGTCCACCTTAGCGCCGAAGTCCATGGTGAAGAAGCCCTTCTCCAGCTTTACGGGACGGGGAGTGCCGTGGGGACGGGCAGACTGAGTGCCGGACACGGCGATGATGTCAAAGGCAATGCCCTCTGAGCCGTGGGCGCGCATGAAAAACTCCAGCTCCAGCGCCACCTCCACCTCGGTGCGGTCGGGGGTGATGAAGTTCAGGATGTGGGCAAAGGCGTCGTCGGTGATCTTTTGGGCGCGGGCGATCTTCTCCAGCTCGGCGGCGTCTTTGAAGAGACGAAGACCGTCGATCATGGCGGAGGCGCCGCTTTGCAGTTCAATGCCTTCAAAGGCGGCCTTGAAGCGCTCCATCTGGGAGTAGGACAGGGTTGCCTCCTCAAAGAGAACCGTCTTGACCCCGTGATCCTCGAGGATGGAGGCCACGTAGGCCAGGTTGTAGCGGTCGGGCATGACTACCTCGAACTCGGTGGCGTCTACCTGGGTGCGTGCGTCCTCAATGTAGCGGAAATCCGCCAGCAGGAAGGCTTTTTCGGGAAGCACCACCACATAGCCGTCGGTGTAGTTCAGACCCGACAGGTAGCGCTGGTTGATCTCGGAGGAAACGACGATAGCCTCGGCCTTTGCGGCCTTCATGGCGGCTTGCAGCTTGGAAAGGTGGGACATGGTATGGTTTCTCCTTTTTGATGGGTTGTGATGCTATGGGGAAGGGGACGGGGATCAGAGGCCCTTGCGTTTTTGCCAGTACCGCTTCATGGTCAGGGCATCCTCGGCCATGGTGCCGTCGGACTCGCAGATGATGCGGGGGCAGAGGCCGTCCAGGATAATGGCCTCCATGAGAGGCTCAAAGGCAGGGCCGTAGGTCGTATCCTCAAAGGTGACGTGCCGCTTCTCCCCTGCCTCGGTGTACTCGATCTTGGAGAAGTGACAGTGGAGGTGGGAGGCGTACTCCGCCCCCAGCCCGTCGGCGATGGTGTGGAACACACGGCGGTAGCTGTCACGGTCGGGGAACTGACCGCCAACTCCACGGGCGTTGAGGTGGCCGAAGTCCACCACGGGATGGAAGTGGGGGTCGACCTTGCACTGCTCAATGACCTCCTCCAGGGTGCCCAGCTGGTTGCGCTTGCCCATGGTCTCAATGCCGAGACGGATGGGGGTGTCCCCCACGGTCTCCATGAGGCGGTACAGGGTGTCGCAGGACAGCCTCATGGCCTCCTCACGGGAGATCTTACCTGCGCTGCCGCTGTGAATGACGATGGTATCCGCCCCCAGAAGCTCCGCCGCCCACAGGGACTTTTGGATATACCCGATGCTGTTGTCCCGCTTTTCGGCCTCTACCGAGGAAAGGGAAATGAAGTAGGGTGCGTGGAGGGACATGAGGATACCATGCTCGCGGGCCTTCTGACCGATGGCCAGCAGTGCGCCCTCTCCGGCCATGATGCCCTTGCCCGCCTCGTATTCGTAGGCGTCCAGACCCTTGCATTTCAGCCAGCCGGGGGCTTGGACGGTGGACTTACCGCCTTCGCTTTTGAACCACTCCCCGTTGCCGCCGGGACCAAAGGTGGGGGTGGTGACGGATTTGAAGCTCATTCTATATGCTCCTTTCGGACGGAGGATTTCCTCCCGCCGTAGCGTGTGGTTTCTGCTACTATTGTAGCAGATTCCCTTTGATTTTGCAAGGGGGTGGGGCAAAATAATCAAAAAACAGGTGTTTCCCGCAACAGAAACACCTGCCTTTTCGGATGTTTTACCATGCAATGCCGTTTCGTTTCTTAAACCGCTTCACGAAGGGTCTTTCCAACCACCGCTTGAAGCGAAAGAATCCGTTCTTCTTGTCCCGAATGGGGGGGACGATGATGCACCTGACTCCCAGATTGTGTCCCGCCAGGGCGTCGGTGAGGAGCTGATCTCCCAGCACGACGGTGGTATCGGGGGTGCCGCCCACGGCGGCCATGGCCTTGGCCAGATTCTTTTTGAAGGGCTTTCCGCTCTTGGGGTAGGCGGGGACGCCCAGAGTGCGGTTGGACAGCTCCACCCGCTCCGCATTGTTGTTGGAGACGAAGGCGATCGAGATCCCCGCCGCCGCCAGAGAGGCGATCCAGCCCCGAATGCGCTCGTCGGGCTCAGGTTGCTCGTAGGGGGCGAGGGTGTTGTCAATGTCGGCCAGCACCGCCCGTACGCCCAGCGCGGACAGAAACTCCGGGGTGACCTCGTCGAAGGTGCGGAACATGTAGTCGGGCATCAGCGGATTTCTCATGATATCTCCTTGGTTTCAAATTTGGGTATGTCGGGTAGATGGGATTCTGCAGGGCACCTCTAAAAACCCTTCGCACAGCGAATCGACGGAATCTTTTCCGTCATTCGTCACAAAAATCCTTCGTATAGGATCAACTATACGTGCGGCTTTTTGTTTAGACTGACGAAAAATCTTCTCGTCGCTCGCCGCACGATGAGTTATTAGAGGTGCCCCCCAATTTATTATCCCTGCTTAAACGGAAATGATTGTGTGACTTGACAAAATCCCCGCTCCGTGCTATACTGAATCCATCACCCCGAAAGGAGCGAACCATGAAAACTCTCCGCCTGTTTGATCAAGACAGTCATCTGTATACATTCGACGCTACCGTCCTCTCAGCCGAGGCGGGAAAGGCCCCCGACACCCTGTCGGTGGTGCTGGACTCCACCGCCTTTTTCCCCGAGGGGGGCGGTCAGTACCCCGACCCCGGCACCCTTGCCGGTTGCCCCGTCACAGACGTGCAGGAGCAGGAGGGGATCATCACCCACACCGTCAGCCTCTTCCACCTGAACGGCGCGCCCCATCCATTTGAAAAAGGCTCTGTCGTTGCAGGAGAATTGGATGCCGCCACCCGCCGGGTAAGGATGCAGAACCACTCGGGCGAGCATATCATATCCGGCATCGTCCACCGCCTCTACGGCTACAAAAACGTGGGCTTCCATCTGGGTGACGGGGACGTAACTCTGGACTTTGACGGGGTGCTGACCCGAGAGCAGCTGGACGCCATCGAGGACGAGGCCAACGCCATCGTGGCGGCCTGCCTCCCCATCACCGCCTACTACCCCTCCCCCGCCGAGCTGACCACCCTATCCTTTCGCGCCAAGCTGGCTCTCACCGAGGGCGTCCGCATCGTGCGGATCGGCACCGCCGATGATCCCCGTGATCTCTGCGCCTGCTGCGCCCCCCACGTGGACAACACGGGAGAGATCGGACTCATCAAGCTCTTGGATTTCATCCACTACAAGGGCGGCGTCCGCATCCATATGCTCTGCGGCTCGTGGGCGCTGGCGGATTACCGCCGCCGCTACACCGCCGTGGCCTCCATGGCCGCCGCCATGTCGGTCAAGCAGGGGGACGTGGTATTAGGCTTTGAACGGCTGCAGGCCGAGATCGAGGACAAGAAGAAGGTCATTTCCACCCTGCGGAGCAAGCTGGAGACCCACACCGTCGCCTCCATTACTCCCACCGAGGGTAGCCTCTGCCTCTTTGACGAGGGGCTGGAGGCTCTTGAGATGCGCCGTCTCCTCAACGCCGCCGCCGAAAAGTGCGGACGTCTCTGCGGAGTCTTTTCGGGTAGCGACGAGGATGGCTACCGCTTCGTCATCGGGCGAGGTGACCCCGCCATTGACTTGAAGCCCCGCATCAAGGAGATCAATACCGCCCTGTCTGCCCGAGGGGGCGGATCCTCGGAGATGCTCCAGGGGTCGTGTACAGCCACGAGGGCCATGATCGAGGCGTTTTTCGCAGAGAATTGATCCTTTTTCGGAGTGCTTCCCTCCCCATCGGATCATCCCGTCAAAATTTGCAATACTTTGTCGGATAGCCCTTGACAGCAGGGGGCATATCCAGTATAATAGAATAGAGTCATACGAATCATTCCCCGCCAAATCAAATACACGGATAGGAGATAGAATACCATGATCCAAATTGAACGCACCTCCGTCATGAATCTGGACGGCGCCATCCGCGGCGCCCGCAACCCCATGAACAGCTGGGCTAAATCCGACAGCTACTACGACGAAAACGGCAAATTTATCCTCGGCCCTGTGGATCTTGACTTCGGTCACCGTCTGGCCGTATCGGGCAGCGATCACAGAAAATTTCTCCGTCAGGTATTCGTGACCGTGGACATCACCGCTCCCCTGTACTGGTGGAAGGAATTCGACACCTACAAGGTGGGCACCGTGGCCAACTCCTGCTCCACCATGCACAAGATCCACGCCAAGGCCTTTGAGCGGGACGACTTCTCCCACGATCGTCTGGACGAGGGCGGTCTGGCTCTTTTGGATGCCATTGTTGACTATCTGGAGGCCGAGCGTCAGAAGTTCATCGCCAACAAGGAGGATCGCCAGTCCTGGCACAACATGATCCAGCTGCTGCCCTCCTCCTTCAATCAGATGCGCACCGTGACCCTCAACTACGAAAATCTCATCAGCATGTACTACGCTCGTCGCAACCACAAGCTGGCCGAGTGGCACACCCTCTGCGACTGGATCGCCTCCCTCCCCTGCGCTAAGGAGTGGATTCTCGTTAAGGATTAAATCAGACTCAATTTACGCCCCGTAGGGGGCATATCGAGGCGCGTAAGCGGCATATCGAACCGCGCCAGCGGTATATCGAACACCCGCAGGGTGTATATCGACAAAAAACATAGATTGTCGATATGTCCCTGCGGGACTCGATATGTGCCTTGCGACACTCGATATATCCTACGGAATTCGATATGCGCCCGATGGGCGCGAGGTCGGGCTACGCCCTCCTCCCCCCAATCGAACTTACGAAACAGGAGAATCACATATGAAAAAAGTCGTACTTCTCGGTGACAGCATCCGCCTGATGGGCTACGGTCTCCACGTCCCCGCCATTCTGGGCGACGAGTATGAGGTCTGGCAGCCCGAGGACAACTGCCGCTTCGCCGCCTACACCCTCCGCATGCTGTTCGATTACAGAGATCACATCGACGGCGCAGACGTCATACACTGGAACAACGGCCTGTGGGACACCTCCGACTTCTTCGGAGACGGCCCCTTTACCCCCATTGACCTCTACGTAGAGCAGCTGAAGCGCATAGCTCGCATCCTCAAGACCTACGCCCCCACCGTCATCTTCGCCACCACCACCGTCCCCACCCCCGATTGCATCGGGGATCAGGACTACGGTCGCATCATGGCCTTCAACAAGGCCGCCATCGAGGCTCTGGAGCCCATGGGTGTCATCATCAACGATATCTTCCCCATGGTCTACGGCCACACCGACGAGATGATCTGCGACGACAAGCTCCACCTGACCGAGGAGGGCGCGAAGAAAATCGCAGCCCGTGTGGCAGACGTCATCCGTGACGCCGCCAGCAAGTGATTTTTGCAACCCGATTCACTTTTTCAAGCAAATTTACGAGATTTTACCTCTATTTGACCATTTTTGCGAAGTTTTTTTGCAAAACCTATTGACATCTTCTTGCAAATGGTTTATAATAGGGTAAATCGTTAGCACGACCCAAAATGCCCGTGACGATCTCACGGGCATTTTCAATTTTCATCTATTCGGAGGTAACAGTTATGAACAGAGTGTTTAACTTTTCGGCAGGCCCCTCTATGCTTCCCGTCCCCGTACTCGAGAGAGCAGCGGCAGAGCTGGTCTGTTACGGCGAGTCCGGTATGTCGGTCATGGAGATGTCCCACCGATCTCCGGATTACGAGGCCATCATTCAAAAGACCGAGGCCGATCTTCGCGCCCTCATGAACATCCCCGACAACTACAAGGTGCTGTTTTTGCAGGGAGGCGCCTCCACCCAGTTCGCCTCCATTCCCCTGAACCTCATCGGCAGAACCGGCAAGGCTGACTACGTAGTATCAGGTCAGTTCTCGGGCAAGGCCTACAAGGAGGCTCAAAAGATGGGTTACGACGTGAAGTGCATCGCCTCCACCAAGGAGGATAACTTCGACCATGTGCCCAAGATCACTCCCGACATGGTTCGCCCCGATGCCGCCTACGTCCACGTTTGCTACAATAATACCATCTACGGAACCAAGTTCCCCGCCGTCCCCGACACCGGTGACGTGCCTCTGGTAGCCGATATGTCCTCCTGCATCCTCTCTGAGCCCGTTGACGTGACCAAGTTCGGCGTGATCTACGCAGGCGCGCAGAAGAACATGGCTCCCGCCGGCGTGACTGTGGTCATCGTCCGTGAGGATCTGCTGGACTACTGTGACCCCAAGGCTCCCACCATGCTGGAGTGGAAGACCATGGCCGAGAACGACTCCATGTACAACACCCCTCCTTGCTACACCATCTACATGCTGGGCCTGGTCTGTGAGTACCTCCTGGAGCAGGGCGGTCTGGCCGCTATGAAGGAGAAGAACGAGAAGAAGGCTGCTCTCCTGTACGATTATCTGGATAGCCAGAACTACTACGTCGCTCCCGTCAAGGTTTGCTCCCGCTCTATGATGAACGTCACCTTCGTCACCGGCAACCCCGATCTCGATAAGAAGTTCGCCTCCGAGGCCGCCAAGGCAGGCATGAAGAACTTGAAGGGTCACCGCTCCGTGGGCGGTATGCGCGCATCCATCTACAACGCTATGCCCTACGAGGGCGTGGCCGCTCTGGTGGAGTTCATGAAGAAGTTCGCCGCCGAGAACCCTAAGGCTTAAGAGAACGCAAGGGCTCTGCCCTTGACCCGCTCAAGAAACTTTTTGCAAACATCCTCGCTCCGCTCGGGGCAAATTTGCCTGCGGCAAAGTTTGCGAAGTTTCTTGGGAATCTTCAAAAACCTTCAAAGCATTTTCAATAGGGTCATTCCGAGCGAAGCCGAAGGATCTCTATTTCCTATAATCTGCACAACTATAGGGCGCACCTATGTGTGCGCCCGACCTTATACCACGGGCGCGGACAGGTGCGCCCCCAACCATTTCAAAAGGAGAATACCCATCATGAAGAATATTCAACTGCTCAACAAGATCGCCAAGATCGGCACCGACAAGCTGGATGCGAGCCTCTACAACATCAGCGCAGAGGTAGCCGCCCCCGAGGGCATCATGGTTCGTTCCGCCAACATGCTGGACATGGATTTTAACCCCGAGCTACTCACCATCGCCCGCGCAGGCGCAGGTGTCAACAACATTCCTCTGGACAAATGCACCAAGGAGGGTATCGTGGTGTTCAACACCCCCGGCGCCAACGCCAACGGCGTGAAGGAGCTGGCCGTCTGCGCCCTGCTTCTGGCCTCCCGTGACATCGTGGCGGGCATTGAGTGGGTGAGCACCCTGAAGGACGATCCCGACGCCGCCAAGACCGTGGAGAAGAATAAGTCCAAGTTCGCCGGCTGTGAGCTGCAGGGCAAGACCCTGGGCGTTATCGGTCTGGGCGCCATCGGCGGTCTGGTGGCCAACATCGCCGTCCGTTTGGGCATGAAGGTAGTGGGCTGCGACCCCTTCCTGTCGGTGGACGCCGCCTGGAACCTGAACCACAACATCACCCACGCCGCCTCCTACGAGGAGGTCTACAAGGTGGCTGACTACCTCACCATCCACGTTCCCGCCACCGCCGACACCAAGGGCATGATCAACGCCTCCACCATGGCATCCATGAAGGACGGCGTGAAGATCATCAACCTCTCCCGTGACTCTCTGGTCAAGTCCGCCGATATGATCGAGGCTTTGGCCTCGGGCAAGGTCTCCCGCTACGTCACCGACTTCGCCACGCAGGAGCTGATCGGTGTGCCCGGCGCCATTCTGATCCCCCACCTGGGCGCCTCCACCGAGGAGTCCGAGGACAACTGCGCCGTCATGGCCGCTCTCCAGATGGACGACTACCTGCAAAACGGTAACATCAAGAACAGCGTGAACTTCCCTGCCGTCTCCATGCCCCGCTCTGGTGATGCCCGTATCTGCGTGCTGCACGAGAACGTGCCCGGTATCCTGACGAAGCTCACCGCCGTCATGGCCGACGAGGGTCTGAACATCGAGAACATGACCAACAAGTCCCGTGGCAACGCCGCCTACACCATCTTCGACGTCACCGGCGCCGTCCCCGCCACCGCGGAGGCAGACCTCACCGCTCTGGAGGCCGTGCTTCGTGTCCGTGTGATCTGATCACCAAACGAAATAAGCAAGTAACGCCCCAATTTTGGGGCGTTCTTTTTTGCGCTCCCTTCCCTTTTTTCGGACGGTCGAGGTCGCCCGTCCCTACGGCGTGTTCTCCCCCCTCATCCCGTAGGGGAGACCCTATGTGGTCGCCCGCCGTGGCGAAATGATTTTCGGGAATTGAGGAATGGCTATTGACAAAATCGGAATTCATTGCTATACTAATAGAGGAGAGCAGGTATGGAGAGGAGCTTTCGCAAGCAACCGCCTCGTCGCTATTTTGCGAAAAAAGCTCTCCATTTTTGTTTTTATACCATATAATCCACCCGCACAAAATTTCTATTGACAGAATCTGATTCTTGTGGTATCATATCAATAGAGTAGTTCTCTTTAACGTCTTGGACGTACGCCTTGCGGATTTTTTCAGCGAGATATTGAGAACTGCTCTCTTTCCTAACGACCATTTTGGATTTTCCTATTGACATTTGCGCCAAAGTATGCTATATTTTTATCGAGAACATCTTTTCGTATGGCCGCTTGGGAATTGGCCCCTCGCCCCCCAGCGAATAGGTGTTCTCTTTTTTATTGTTGCCAGAAGACTTTTGTAATCACTATTAGTAAACGAATTGTAAACAAAGCCCCCATTTCCTTGACAAATCTCCGCAATTCTGCTACAATATAAAGGAATATAGAGTTACAACTCGGAAAGGAGATGGTCGCAAACCATGGACGGAGACAGTAGTACCGACGGGGATAATTGCACCGCCACGTGCAATATGAGCCGCAGCTACATGATAATCAAATACCTTTCCTCGTGTATGCCGCCATACGCGATTTTTCGGCGTGCCTGCTTTGATCGGAATTGACCCGACGGACAGGTAGGCCTTTTTGTGTTTACTTTTTCCCCGCACACCCAAATCCTTGTAAATTTTGAATTGGAGTAGAATTATATGAGCCCCCAAGTACAGATCATCATCATGGCCGCGTGCCTCTTGATGTCCGCTTACTTTTCCGCAACCGAAACCGCCTTCTCGACCCTGAGCAAGACCAAGCTCAAAACCATGATCGAAAAGGGCAACAAGCGAGCCGGCCTTGCCCTCAAGCTCAGCGAGAAATACGACAGACTACTGTCCACCATACTCATCGGCAACAATCTGGTGAACATCCTCCTGTCCTCCATCGCCACGGTGTTCGTCATTACCCTGTGTGTTAACGGTAAAGATCAGGCCTTCGCTGACAACTACGGCACCCTGATCGCCACCGCCGCCGTCACCGTTGTGGTACTGATATTCGGTGAGATTACCCCCAAATCCATCGCCAAGAACCGCCCCGAGGGCTTTGCCATGTTCTCTGCCCCTCTCATGCAGCTCTTTATCTGGATTCTCATTCCCTTCAGCGTCATCTTCTCCCTGTGGACGAAGCTGGTGGCCAAGATCTTCCGTGTCAAGGCCGACAACAAGATGTCCCAGGAGGAGCTGCTCATGCTGGTGGAGGAGGTACAGGAGGAGGGCTCCATCGACGACGAGGAGGGAGATCTGCTCCGCAACGCCATCAACTTCACCGAGCAGAAGGCCGAGGATATCTTGACCCACCGAGTTGACCTGGAGGGCTTCGACATCGAGACCCCCATAGAGGAGATCGGTCGGCTCTTCGAGGAATCCCGCTTCTCCCGTCTCCTGGTCTACGAGGATAGCATCGACAAGATCGTGGGCGTCGTCCATTCCAAGGACGTCTTTACCGCCAAGGGCCTCACCGACAAGCCTCTGGATCAGCTTATTTCCCCTCCCCTCTACATCCATAAGGGCGAGCGCATCGACGATCTGCTCCGCGACCTGCAAACCAACAAGTCCCACCTGGCCGTGGTTCTGGACGAGTACGGCGGTACCCTCGGTATCGTCACCATGGAGGACATCCTGGAGGAGCTGGTCGGCGACATCTGGGACGAGCACGACGAGGTCGTTGAGGACTATAAGGAGATCGCCGAGAACACCTTCCGCATTGATTGCGGCGGCAATCTGGAGGACTTCTGCGAATTCTTTGATCTGGATATTGAGTCCGACTCCATCACCATCAACGGCTGGATCATGGAGGTCATGGATAAGATCCCCGCCTGCGGAGACCGCTTTAGCTTTGAGAATCTGGACGTCACCGTCACCGAGACCGACTTCCACCGTGTCTCCACCATCCACGTCGTCCGTCACGAGCCCAGCGACGACGAGGACGACAACAAGTCCAGAAAGGACAAGGACGACGACCGCGACGACGACGATGGAAGCAGCGACGACGACCACGATACCGGCAAGAAGCACAAGGAAAAAACCTCCGTCTGATCCTTCCCTTTCACACTCATCCATCTCAATCCCCCGATGTCCCTCGGGGGATTGAATCATATTGGTGTGCATGTTTATTCTGCACAATAATCACACACCTTTTTAGTTTCTTTTGTCGAAAAAATATTTTAAAAATCCCTTGACTTTTCCCTTTTGTTGTGATATAATAATCAAGTCGTCGGAAGCCGTGCTTCCGTAAGACATCTGGGTGTGGCGCAGCTGGTAGCGCGCTACCTTGGGGTGGTAGAGGCCGCAAGTTCAAGTCTTGTCACTCAGACCAAAATCGGAGGTTCAATCGAACCTCCGATTTTCTTTTATTTTCTCGCAAATCCTCGCGAAATCTCGCGTTTTCGCAACAAACATAACGGGCTTGTTCTTCCCTGCTTTGAGGGTTGAACAAGCCCATTTTTCGCCTTTGACCACATGTTTGACCACTTGCGGAGATTTTTGGCTTATAATCTTGACAATATCGACTTTGTGGTTGTAAAATATATATACCAAAACATAATTCATGAAAGGAGATAGAAATGAGAATTGAACATGGCGATGCTATCGTTTTAGAAGGAATTGTTAGGGGTGTCTTTTCTTGTCAGCGTGGCGAAATGGGCGGATATATTGATGCGGATCACTTTGAGTCCGAACCATTCGATGCTGCTTTAATTGCACTTTCACCTCTATGGAAAAAAGCCGATTTTCACGAAATCGAAGATTTCTTATGGAAATGGGAACACGCATTAAGAAAAGAGGACGAAGACAATCTAACCGCCAAAGAATATATTAATGAGTTAGACAGTCTAGTAAACAACCTGCTAAATCGATAAGCAACAGGCAGCTACCTCAAATGCAAATTTAATGCATTTGAGGTAGCTGCTTTCATATTATTTAGGACACACAATTCTATATAATTCATCCAATGAATGATTCATCGTTTTGTTTTTCTTGCTCCACTGAACAATAGTATCATCGGTAAGTGTTATCATGGAACTCAAAAATTTACTAACATCATATTCTACTTTTAATTCATTTCGAGATTCAAATAAATTTGAATCTCCATGCATTAAAAACTCACGATTCGGATTTCTCGTTCTTATCGTGCTTAAAACTGACAATTCATGATATATCCACGGAGATAGCGTAATTTCTTTCTTAATGTCTTTCACCTTGCTCAACTCGGAAGATACAGTGATAGAATTAGGCGTGTTGTAAAATATTGTGCATTCACACTGATCTATCATTTCCGTTAATGCTGATGCTAACATCATATGAACGTGCGAGGTGGTGTAATTCCTCTTTTTATAGTTATAAGTTTTGTTCTTGGGTTGCCAACAATACTTATCATCGATTTCTTGAAGCAACTCATCACAATATCCCCAAACACACGAATCAATAAATGAAGTTAATCCAAACGTGTCAAAAAGCCATCCTGCAAAACCTTTTACCTTTTCCAAATCACTGTGTGAATGGGACAGAAATATATCGGCGTTTATTGTCGGAAACCAATGCTCTTTCAAAGCGGTTCCATCTATATGTCCGTTGTTTAAAATAAACTCCTTAAAATCCTTTCGAACCTTAGAACTCGTTGCTTCAAATATATCTCGTCCTTTTTGAACATGCAAATTGAATTGTCCTCCGTAATACGGCGAAGGAGAGTATTTGAATTTAGCAAACAATCA
>JAFXJW010000043.1 GCA_017532045.1 Clostridia bacterium
GCGAATCGACGGAATCTTTTCCGTCATTCGTCACAAAAATCCTTCGTATAGGATCAACTATACGTGCGGCTTTTTGTTTAGACTGACGAAAAATCTTCTCGTCGCTCGCCGCACGATGAGTTATTAGAGGTGCCCATATATCAATCTCCCCGATAAACCCCAATTTGAAATTCAATTTCCAGCCAAAATTCCCCTTGACTTTCCCCTTGAAATGGTCTATAATATACTCATGAATTTCCCCTGCAAAGGAGTAACCATATGTCTGCCACACCCGACATGAACGCCCTCCGCGCCCGCGCTGCCGAGCTGCGCCGAGAGCTGGACTACCACGCCAAGCAATACTACGTGTACGACGCCCCCGTAATTTCCGACTACGAATACGATAAGCTCTACTACGAGCTGGTTCATCTGGAGGAGGACTACCCCGAGCTGGATCATCCCGCCTCCCCCACCCACCGCGTGGGCGGCAAGGCATTGGATAAGTTCGATAAGGTCACTCATACCGCCCGCATGGACTCTCTCTCCGACGTGTTCTCCTACGATGAGCTGGGGGATTTTATCCGCCGTGTCCATGAGGTTCTTCCCGACGCTCCCTTCTCGGTAGAGCCCAAGATCGACGGCCTGTCGGTCTCTCTCCGCTACGTGGGGGGTGTCCTGACCCAGGGAGCCACCCGTGGCGACGGTATCACGGGCGAGGACGTGACGAACAACCTCAAAACCATCTTCGATATCCCCCTGACTCTCCCCGAGCCTCTGGATCTGGTGGTGAGAGGCGAGGTCTATATGCCCCGCGCCGTGTTTGAAAGATTGAACGCAAGGCGCGAGGCCGAGGGTACGGCGCTGCTGGCCAACCCCCGTAACGCCGCCGCAGGCTCTCTGCGCCAGCTCGATCCTAAGATCACCGCCGAGCGGGCCCTGTCCATCTTCGTCTTCAATTTTCAGGAGGGAAGCCTCTATACCGACGGTCACACTCCCGAGACCCATACAGAGACCCTGAATCGCCTGTCGGAGCTGGGCTTTACCACCCTGCGGGAGACCGCCGTGTGTACCTCCCACGCCGACGTCGTGGCTCATATCGAAGGGCTGGGCGGACGACGTGACGACCTGGCCTACGACATCGACGGCGTGGTGGTCAAGCTGGACAGGCTGGCTGACCGTACCCGTATGGGAGAGGGAACCAACACCCCCAGGTGGGCGGTGGCCTACAAGTTCCCCCCCGAGCAGAAGGTGACCCGATTGGAAAGCGTGACCGTGGCCGTAGGCCGTACCGGCGTGCTGACCCCCACCGCTAACCTGACCCCCGTCCGTCTGGCGGGTACTACGGTGAGCCGCGCTACCCTCCACAATCTGGACTTCATCCGTGAGCGTGACATCCATCTGGGAGACTACGTTACCGTGCAGAAGGCGGGGGACATCATCCCCGAGGTGGTCTGCGCCCATCCCGAGAAGCGGGACGGCACCGAGCGCCCCTTTGAGATGCCTACCGTGTGCCCCTCCTGCGGAGAGTCTGTCTTTAAAGAAGAAGGTGAGGCCGCCGTCCGTTGCACCAACGCCTCCTGCCCCGCCCAGCTTTCCCGCGGTATCGAGCATTTCGCCTCCAAGGACGCCATGGACATCGACGGCCTGGGCCCTCAGATCGTAGAGGCTCTCATCCACGCCAACCTGATCCGTGACCCTGCCGACCTCTACACCCTCACCGCCGAGCAGGTAGCAAATCTTGAGCGCATGGGGGATAAGTCTGCCAAAAATCCCATTGATGCCATTGGAAAATCCAAATCTGCCGGACTGGAGCGCCTTCTCTTTGCTCTGGGTATCCGTAACATCGGCGCGGTAGCCGCCGCCGCTCTGGCCGCCCGCTTCGGCACGCTGGAGGCTACTATGAACGCCACCGTAGAGGAGCTTTGCGCCATCCCCGATTTCGGTGAGATCACGGCCCTTTGCGTGGTCAATTACTTCTCCCACGAGCAGAACCGTGCCCTCTGCCGCCGTCTTGCGGATGCAGGGCTGATTACGAACTCCACCGCCGCCCCCACGGGGGATCGCTACGCCGGCAAGACCTTCGTGCTGACGGGCACGCTCCCCACCATGAGCCGTGACGAGGCCTCTGCTCTCATTAAGGCCCAGGGCGGTAAGGTGTCGGGCTCGGTGTCCAAAAAAACCGACTACGTGGTAGCGGGGGAGGCCGCAGGCTCTAAGCTCGCCAAGGCCAACGAGCTGGGGGTTAGGGTGATCGACGAGGCGACACTGCTGGAAATGTTGAAATAAATTGCTTTTGCGGCACGATCAATGGTTTTCATTGACCGTGCCGTTCTTCTTGGCCATGGCCTCGTCCATGGAGTAGCGGATGTCTGGCTGAATGCCAAGCAGCCACTCGGCGATCTTGCTCGACTCTTCAAAGGCTTCGCCGTAGGAGATCTTCTTTTCCCCCGCCATCTTGGCGTACAACTCACTCATGCGACGGGTCAGCTCGGCGTGGTTTCTGCCGTCGCCGATACCGATGGACTCCAGCACGGTAGTTGCGCCGTCGGACAACTCCTGCTTGTGGGCCTTGGCTTCCATCTCTCCGGACTCCAAGGCCTTGCGGAATTGACGGTACCGCATACGCTGCACCCGCTCTTCCAGCTTTTTGTTCTCGGCTTTTAGTCTCTCGTTTTCTCTGACGTCTGCGTTTTCTCCTCTATCTTCGACAGAATAAAAGATTTTATTTTTTTCTTTGAAACTATTGACTTTTTTTCGGAATTGTGCTATATTATCCTTGAGGGATGCCTCTGTTATATTTCCCATCCTCGCGTGATGGGCGATCACTGACAGGGTGTCTCTCATTTTTTTATTGTATATCAGAACTCTTCCTTCATCAACAGCATCCCGAATGATTTGGTCATATCCAATTCGCCCTCCGTCTTCTGTGTATGCTCTCGGAGCCACAGTCAACACGACATGCGGCCGTCTTTTGAATACGCCGTTAATATGTCTATTTGCATACAAGCTGATGACTGCATACAACGGTGCATCGTTTGGCCCCTTTTGAGGGAGAATCATCCATATGGCTGGGTTTCCTTCTTTTGTCTTATCAGCTATAGCCACAACGGGGTCTTTTATCGAAAGCAATGCTTCTTTAACCGTTTCAAATCCAAGGTTGTGGAAATCTACGTTTTTCCTTCCTCTGGTAACCGGTCGCCCGTCCTGTATGGCCTGTTCTCTTGAAACCATTTTTTCGTATATATGATCTCGGTACACATACAGTTCCCCGCTCACATCAATAATTTTCCTTATTGTTTCCGGAATTCCACCCAAGCTGATCAGATTGTCATCTCCAGCATCGTTATGATCAAATGATTCCCACAAGGCTATTTCTACAGAACTTTCGTTCATTTCTTTCTGGCCCGTCTCCTCCCCGAACGAATACACCCGATCCGCTCTCTTGACAGCCTCACTCGTCCCCGCCGTTCTCGCTCTCTCCCCGGCCTCTCTCACGCCCTCGGTGAACAACCGCTCGGCCTCATTTCCCGATACGTCTGCGTTTTCGGGGGTCTCGTCCATGGAGTATCGGATGTCGGAATTGTCTTCCTTGAACCGCTCGGACAGGGGGATCACGTCGCCGCCGTCGTCGTAGGTCACGGGGTCGGCGGATTTGATCTGCGCGGACTTTCGCACCACGTAGGAAAGGCCTCGGCTCACCGGCTCTCCGTTCACCAGATCGCCTCCCTCGTCAAGAATGATTCCATCATAATCCAGATCATTCTCGTCGATGTAATCCGAAATATCGTATCCGTCCGTCCAGTCGGGAAGTCCCGTATCTTGGATCTCTCCCAATCCGTACTCGTCTCTGATCTGCACGAATATCCGTCTGTCCTTCGCCTTTCTCGTATCGAAGGCCTTTTCCAGCTTTACGTAAGTACGGTAAAGGGATGAGGGCTTCTCTCGGTCTGTGTACCGCTCGGCATACGCTTTGTTTTCGGTGAAGTACGACCAATCGCGGAACACCGTAAATCCTCCGCCCTTCTTGGCTCCGTGGTAAAACAGATTAACGTACCCTGCCTTCTTCGCCGCCTCGTCCACCATCCTCTGCGCCGTCTCCATGTCCCCGCGCTCTACAGCGGAAAGGTAGGCGGTGTCGGAAGAATTTTCTGAAGAATTTTCGGTGGAAGTATTGACAGAATAGCTGTCTTGTGGTATACTGTCTACAGAAGATGCGCTCCACGGGCCTTTAGAGCCCACTACGGCTATTATTTTAGCTGACGGTAGCGCGTCTTCTTTTATTTTCCCAATGTTATAGACAACCGCTTTGCCCGAATTGTGCCCAACGGAGAACTCCACTTTATAATACTTTCCGTCAAAATCTCTGAAATACGCCGTCCTATAGGTAAAACCGTCTTTGGCGAATTCGTGGTTCTTGCTATCTTCAACAACCCCTTGTTTCCCCTCTCTCGATATCTCAGCAAGCTCGTCTATGTGCGCCTCTGCATGCAGCTTCACAAGGAACTCGTCTTCCGATAGCTGGATTCGGTTTCCCGCTACCGACTTATAGTTATCTCTTGCCTTGTATTCGGTCTGATCCATAGTAATGGTCAAAACACCGCCCTCTTGAGTAGGGATATCGAGCGACTTCTTGTGCTCCAGAAGAGTCTTGAAGAACTTCGTAATCTGTGCTCTCCATTTATCTACGCCAGTACCACTTATGACATTCCTGCTGGCATATACATACATTTTTCCGTCTTCCAACATTGCAATGTCGTATACCACGTCATTCGCTCCCTGCACAACCTCTCCCGTCTCTGCCGCCTTCGCCCTCTCTCCGGCTTCCTTTGCACCCTCGGTAAAGAGCCGCTCGATCTCATCCAGAGAGTCCATGGTCTCCTTCAACACCCGCGCCGTCTTGGAGGCTTGGTTGAGTTCTCCGTAATGCTTGCGGATCTTGGAAATGATGTTGGATATCCACGACTTCACCTTCCCCCACAGGCTCTTGTCGGTGTGCGCCAGCTCGTTGAGAACCTTTCCGTCCGTCAGCACCAGCTCCATGCCGTCGGCCACCACCTCCTCGGCGGCGAGAATACACAAAGAACCCCCGAATGTATCGGGGGTTCTCTTCTGTGCTTATCAATTGGAGGTCGCACTCTCCACGAGACGATCCGCTCCGTACCGCTCACGGAGCTTGGGCTTTTCGATCTTGCCCGTGGGATTGCGGGGCACGTCGGCGAAAATGATCTTGCGGGGACGCTTGTAGCGGGGCAGAGTCAGGCAGAATTCCTGAATTTCAGCCTCGGTGCATTCCATGCCGTCCTTGACCTGAATGATGGCCGCGGCGATCTCGCCCAGACGATCGTGGGGCAGTCCGATGACCGCCACGTCGCTGATCTTCTCATAGGCGCGGAGGAAGTCCTCGATCTGCACGGGGTACAGGTTCTCACCGCCCGTGATGATGACGTCCTTCTTACGGTCAACCAGATAGATGAAGCCGTCCTCGTCCTCACGAGCCATATCACCCGTGAGAAGCCAACCGTCGTCGGTCAAAATCTCCTTGGTAGCAGAGGGATTCTTGTAGTAGCACTTCATGACACCGTCGCCCTTGACGGCCAGCTCGCCTACCTCGCCTCGGGCTACGGGAGCGCGGTGCTCATCCAGAATGCGGCACTCCCAACCGAAGCCGGGGACGCCGATGGCGCCCACCTTGTGGATGTTCTCCACGCCCAGATGTACGCAGCCGGGGCCGATGGATTCCGAAAGACCGTAGTTGGTATCGTAGTCCTGGCCGGGGAACTTCTCCTGCCAGCGCTTGACCAAGGAGGGAGGCACGGGCTGTGCGCCGATGTGCATGAGACGCCACTGGGAGAGGCGGTACTCGTCCATGCGAAGATCGCCGCGGTCAATGGAGTCCAGAATATCCTGCGCCCACGGAACGAGCAGCCACACGATGGTGGCGCGCTCCTCGGAAACGGCCTGTAGGATCCACTCAGGGCTCACGCCGCGGAGCAGAACGGCCTTACTGCCCGCCACCAGAGAGCCGAACCAGTGCATCTTGGCGCCGGTGTGGTACAGGGGAGGGATGCAGAGGAACACGTCGTCCCGGGTCTGGCCGTGGTGAGCCTGCTCGGTGCGGGCGGAGGCCATGAGGGCGCGGTGATCGTGAAGGATGGCCTTGGGGAAGCCCGTCGTGCCCGAGGAGAAGTAGATGGCGGCGTGGTCGTCGTCACAGATCTCCACGGCGGGGGCGTTGGTGGAGCAGTAGTACACCATCTTGTTGTAGAGGGAAGCGTAGGCGGGGCACTCATTTTCTTTGCCTACGAAGAAGAAATCGGTGATGCCCGTCAGCTCGGGAAGGACGGCGTCCACACGCTCTACGAACTCAGGACCAAAGACCAGCATCCGCACGTCGGCCAGATCCAGGCAGTACTTGATCTCGTCGGAGGCGTAGCGGTAGTTCATGGGCACTACGATAGCGCCCGCCTTCAGTACGCCGAAGTACACGGGAAGCCACTCCAGGCAGTTCATGAGCAGGACGGCCACCTTGTCTCCCCGCTGAACGCCGCGGGACAGGAGCAGGTTGGCGAATCGGTTGGCGCGGACGTCAAAATCCCGCCAGGTCATCTCGCGGCGGTAGCGCTGACCCTCGGCGGCCTCGATCAGATTATATTCCCGCCAGGTCGTATTCTTCTCGGGCTGATTGGCGGGGTTGATCTCCACCAGCGACACCTCGTCGGGGTGCAGTCTGGCGTGCTTTTCCAAATATTCGGTAATGGGCATGGGAAACCTCTTTCTTGGGGAAATTGAAACTATATTGGGGTATTATAGCATAAAATGGGAGATTTGTCAAGGGAAAATGTGAAATGTGGTCTTCATACTTTAATTTATTTTCCAATCTCCATCTTTCCCGACCACTCGCCCAGCCACAGGGGCTGCTCGGTAATGGCATCGGGTACAAACCACCCCGCCACCTCTCCCTCCTCGGATAGAATCACCGTGGCGCTTGGTCGGAGGGTCAGATCATCCCCGAAGGGCTTCTTCACCAGCGGGCCGTGGTTGCCGAAAATGACCGTATCGGCCTCGGAAACGAGAAGGGACGCCCTTCTCGCAAGGTCGCTTTCAAACACCGCCGAGCCACAGTAGACCAGCCGATTTTCCTCGGTCTCAAAGGATAAAAGCAGGACGGGCTGTACCGAGCGGCCGATGGTATCGGTGTCCAGCGCAATGGCGCATCCGCCGAACAGGGACAGCACCTCTCCCTCATCGTACAGGTGTACGGGAACACCCGCCGCCTCGGCCTTTTCCAAATAGGAAAGCAGGAGGTAATACTCGTCCTCGGTGTCGGGGACGGGAAGCCACAGGGAGCGCACGGTCTCACGGGAGAGAAGGGCGCTCAGGGTGCCCGCGGTGCGGGAGTGGAAGTGGGTCAGCATCAGGACGGCGATCTCGGTAGCCCCCGAACGCTCGGCCTCCCTCGTGGCCGCATTCATGGCCGTGAGACTGCCGTTGGATAGGTCGCAGATCACGGACTGATTTCCTTCGGTCAGCACCAGCATATCCGAGGCGGAGGAGGGCTGGATGTAGGTGACGGTCATGTCCCCTGCCGTGGCGAAGGAGTGGACTCCCAGCACCCCGCCGATGGCCGTCCAGCCTACAAGCAGAGGGAGCGCAACCATCCATTTCCTTCGGTCAGAAAGCCGCACCGCCAGGAGGATCAGCATGGCTGCCAGCATTCCGATGGCTATGGGCAAAATATATTGATGGCGAAGGGAAATTACCGTCCATGACGGCGAGCCGATCCATGCGGCGATCTGTTCCATGACCTGACAAACAGCCTCGGTACATCCACCGAGCAGGGCCCCGACAGAGCCCCCTCCAAAGGGGAGGGAAAGGAGGGACAGCACCAACAACGCTCCGCAAAACGGGGTCAGGATCAGGGTGGAGAGGGGAGACAGGATGCCCATTTCTCCGATGGCGGCGGCCATCACAGGGAGGGTGAAGCTCATGGCCACCACCCCCACCAGAAGGCCTGCGACCAATCTGCACAGGGCGATCCGTAGGCGGGAGAGAAGGGAGGGGTGATCCTCCTTGACGGTGAGGCGGCGGTTGACTACAGGCAGGACGGTGAGCAGTCCCAGCGTGGCCAGATAGGACATCCAGAATCCTCCGTCGGCCACGGCGCAGGGGGTTACGGCAAGGATCAGGGCGCCCGCCAGTCCCAGGGAGGTCAGGGGATCGGCGCGAGCCGAGAGCAGGTAGGAGATGTAGACGCTCCCCAGCATGATGACGGCTCGGGTAGCCGAGGGCGGGAAGCCCAAAAGCAGGAGATATCCCGAGGAGGTGAGAAGGAGCAGCAGGACACGTCCTCGCTTGGGGACGTGAAGTAGACGGAGCAGACCCTCCAGAAGGCCGAAGAGCAACGTCACGTGGAGACCGCTGATGGCCAGCAGATGGGACACACCGGCCCGGGCGAAATCACGGCGAAGACTGTCGGAGAGAGCGGTTCGATCCCCCAAAAGCAGAGCAGACGGAAGCCCCTTGGCGTCGGGGGTCAGCCGATTGAGCGTAGCCGCCAGACTCCGCCGCAGAGACCCAATCTTGACGGATAAATCGCCTGTATGCTCATCCGTGACGGTCACGGATGCTTCATATTCCGATAAAAGGCCCGTGATATACCCGTCACCCCAAAGGACGGTGGCGTCGTAGCCCTCGCCGGCGGCCTCGTCCAGAGAAACCGCCGTCACGTCAGCGTCGATCTCATAGCCTGACTGGAGGTCGGAGACGTAGTGGCAGGTCAGGAGGGCAAGCCCCTCGGCATCCTCCCCGTTTACGGTGGCCAGTCGGACGGCATAGGAGGTCATGTAAGACCCCGAGCCCCGACGGTCTGTGACGGTTCCCGTTATGTTGACGGTCTGCCCCTCAAGGTCGGACAGGCGAGCGGCCTCCCCGTCGTAAAACCACAGATGAGAGCGAAAAAGCCCTGCAAAAAGGAGCAATATTGCGGCGGCGATAACGCAAGCGCCCGTGAGATCCCTCCGTTTTGCCCGCCACAGAAGCAGGGCAGCCGTTCCCACGGCCAAGGCGATGCCAAGGGGCATGAGGATCTCCGTCGCCCCCAGAAAAAAGCCCGCAAGACAGGCCAGCATAAAGACCGAGCAGCAAAGAAACAGGGGACGGCGGCGGAAAATGGCCATGGCGGACTCCTTTCGGGTAAAATCGTGAAAACTATCCAAATTATACCACAAATCCCCAGGCCTGTCAATTGCAACTTTATGCAAAAAATACAAAACAAATTTTTCAAAATATCTTGATTTTTGCGGCAAAGTATGGTATAATGATCTGCGTGTGTCACAAGCACCGCGTATTACACGGGTGGTCCGCTGCGTCGCTCTGCATGAACACCCCGGATTTAAGGAGGCTAAATAATCATGGATCTGATTAAGGCTTTTACCAATGAGCAGCTGAAGGAGACTGTCCCCTCCTTCGAGATTGGCGACACCGTTCGTGTCGAGAACAAGATCAAAGAGGGCAACCGCGAGAGAATCCAGATCTTCGAGGGTACCGTTATCGCCAAGCACGGTGGCGGCATCTCCGAGACCTTCACCGTCCGCCGTATTTCCTACGGCTGCGGCGTGGAGAAGACCTTCCCCCTGCACTCCCCCAACGTGGCCGGCATCAAGGTCGTCCGTGTTGGTAAGGTGCGTCGCGCCAAGCTGTACTACCTGCGTGACCGCGTTGGTAAGGCTTCCAAGGTCAAGGAGCAGATTGACTGATTCGATTCTCTTCCACATAGAACCATTCTGTCCGAAACGGCAGGGTGGTTTTATTGTTTTCTGAATGTAAATTGGGGTTTGTAGGGCTCTGCCCTACACCCGCCAAGAA
>JAFXJW010000044.1 GCA_017532045.1 Clostridia bacterium
GAGCGCCGAGCTCGCGGGTTTGGCTGATTCGTGGGGATGTGTCTCCGCATTTCGGGTGTGTTCCGCGCGGACGGCGCTCCGCCGTTCGTGCGGGCCATCGGGTATCCTCGACCTTCCGCGCATTCAGACTCCTTCGCCTCGACCTGGGCGAAGGGGTCGCGCGCACAGGTGGTGGGTTCCGTAAGGGAGGCACCACGGGGGCCTCCCTTGCGTGGCGCTCTTTTGGTACTTTTCTCTCGACAGGGAGAGAAAAGTACATATATTAATCTCCCCGACAAACCCAAATTTGAATATTACCCCTTCACCGCGCCGCCGGTCACACCCTGCACGTAGTATTTCTGCAACCACATGAATAGGAGGGTAATGGGCAGAGCCACCACCACGGCGGCGGCGCAGAAGGTCGTGAAATACTGCTGGATCATCTCCCGCTCCAGCCAGCGGAACATGCCGAGGGAGACGGTGTACATCCCTGTGTCGGACACGCCCGATAGGATATAGGAGACGAAAATATAGTCGCACCAAGGGGAAATAAAGCTGATGAGGATGGTGTAGATAATGATGGGCTTGGAGAGGGGGAGGATGATCTTGCCGAACACCTCCGCACGGGTGGCTCCGTCTATGCGGGCGGCCTCGTCCAGAGACTTGGGGACGGTGTCAAAAAAGCCCTTGGCGATATAGTAGGACAGAGCCGCTCCCGCCGAGTAGACGATGATGAGGGAGGCGTGGGATTGATAGTTGACCGGCAGAAGGATCTTCAAGAGAAAATACACCGCCGACATGGACATGAAGCCCGGGAACATTCCCAAGATCAACATGACGTTCATGAGAGATCTGCGGGCAGGGAAGCGGATGCGGGAAAAGGCGTAGGACACCGACAGCACGAACAGGGTGGTGATGGCGCAGCTCACGGCGGCGATGAGGAGGGTGTTGCCGTACCAGCGGGGGAACTCGGTCTCGGTGAAGAGACGGCGGTAGTTGTCCAGAGTCCAGGTCTGGGGAAAGAACCCGGGACTCCACGCCCCGGGCTCGGCGCGGAAGGACTGTACCAGCAGGTACAAAAGGGGAACGATCCACAGAAGTCCCAGCAGGGAGAGGACGATCTGCCCCGCCGTGTTGCCGACGGTGCGTTTGGCCCGCATGCCGAGCCACCGCCTTTTAGGCGTGAGGGTAAGGGAAGGATCGGGGGAGGGGGATGTTGAAGGATTCATGGCGGTTACTTCCTGATGTTTATTGAGGGCAAGGGGTGGATTGGTCTGCCTGCGTTACTGGAAATGCTCTTCTCCCTTCACCGCCGAGGAGCGGTTGTAGACCACCAGCGACAGGATAGCCGAGATCAAAAATACGAAAATGCCGATCACCGATGCCAGCTTGTAGTTGCGGTCAGCGCCCAGGGAGAGCTTGTAGAGCCAGGTGATGAGCAGGTCGGTGCCCTTGGCTCCGTTGGTGTACTGGGATAGGTCTCCCGGGCCGCCGCCGCTGAGAAGGTAGATGACATTGAAATTGTTGAGGTTGCCGATGAACTGGGTGATGAGGTAAGGACCTGTGACGAAGAGCATATAGGGGAGGGTGATCTTCATGAAGCGGCGGACAGGCCCTGTGCCGTCTATGCGGGCGGATTCGTAGAGATCCTCGGGGATGTTCATGAGGATACCGCTGCACAGGAGCATACTGTAAGGCACGCCGATCCAAAGATTGACCAGAATGATGCAGATACGGGTAGTGAGGATATCCAGCCCGAACTGCAAATGATAACCGAAGACGTTCTCAATGAATTGAGTAATGATGCCGCCGCCGCTTCCCATGATGCCGCCCCCCGTGTCCAGCATCTTGGACAGGATCAGGAGAGAGACGAACTGGGGGACGGCGATGGTGGCAACAAAGAGGGTGCGGTAGAGCTTTTTCAGCCGTATCCCCTTTTTGTTGATGAGCAGAGCCAGCAGCATCCCCACGAAGTAATTGGTAAAGGTGGAGAAAAACGCCCACGTCAGCGTCCAGATCAGCACGCGGCGGAAGGTAGCCCCCAGAGACGACCCGCCCGCCAGCATATCTCCGAAGTTTTGGAGTCCTACCCATTGGAACAGATGCTCGGGCACCTCGTGGCTGGCGTCGTAGCTGGTGAAGGCGATGAGGATCATGGTCACGAGGGGAATGACTGTGAAGATAAAAAGACCCAGCAGGGGCAGGGACAGGAGGGTAACGTGAAATTTGCGATCTCCCAGCAGGGCGATGTCCCGCCTCAGTCCGTCGGGGCGGCGCCCGATGATGGCGGATTGCTCCAGCCCGTAGGCCTCTTTCACCGAGCGGAGGTAGGTGAGTATGAAAAACAGAATGACAAAGACTGAGAGAATACCGTACAGCACGATGTGGAAGGAGTTGTCTCCCGCTATTTTGACAAATTCTCCCCGATCGGGGTCCCACACGTCTGAGACATGGGTCTCCACCCGTCCTACGTTGCCCCCTGTGAAGAAGTTTTCAAGGAACATTCCTACGTATCGGCCTCCGAACAGGACCATATACAGGGTGAACAATATTTGTGCGGCGAGGTAGATCACCCCCCGCCCCACCTGTCCACGGCGTAAATGTCCCAGACCCATGATGAGGTAGGACGCCTTGGTGATGCCGTCTCCGTCGGTAAAATTGGTGGAGAAGCCCTTCGCCTTGGATGTCGTGCGGCGAAGACCTCTTTTGATCCGAGAGGCAGCTCGTCTCGGCGCTGCCTTGATCCCCGCCACAAAGCTCCGTCCCAAGCGGACAAGGGGGCTTTGCGGTACGTATGGAAAATTCTGATTGGTTGGACTGTTCATAGAAACTCGCTTTCAAATTTGGGCTTGTGGGGGCTCTGCCCCCACCCCCCGCAAGGCCCTTTTGAGAACCTCCTCGCTTTGCTCGGGACAAATTTGCCTGCGGCAAAGTTTGCGAAGGGCCTTGACCCCCAAAACCTTTTAAAGCATTATTGTTTAAAGGTTTTTGGAGTTCCAAGAACCTTTTGCAAAAGGTTCTTGGTGGGGTGCAGGGGCAAAGCCCCTGCTCTATAAATACCAATTTATTTCCGTATCTGTTTACAAAGTGCGTTCAGGTATTCCTGAAGTTGGGCGTCGGTTACGGTCTTGCCCTCGGCTTTGGCGGTGAGCAGGGGGGTTATGAGGGAGGCCATGGGCGTCCAGAAGGTGGAGGGAACGTTCTTCTGGGAGCGGTTGTGGGCGGCCTGCTCAAGCACTACCGAGATCACGGGATCATTCGTTACCTCGGCAGTGGCAGCGACATTCTTGTTGGTGGGGCCAAAGCCACGGTCCTTGAACCGCCTGAGCTGGTTCTGCTCGTTGGTGAGGTAGGCCGCCAGCTTGGTGGCCTCACCCTTATTTTTGCTGTACCCGTTGACACCTAAGAGCTTGTAACCCATGAAGCCCGAGAGCTGCTTGTCCTCACCGCCGATCTTCGCCGTAGGAAGGACGCAGACTCCCATGTCATCTCCCAAAAGCCGCTTGATGGTGGAAGCGTTCCACGTTCCGCTGACTACGGCGGCGGCCTCTCGCTTTCCGTTCTTATCGGGGGTGAGTGCGGCGATCATTTTGGAGTCGTCGGTCTGGGCCACCAGTCCGGCCCGATTCACGTAGTGGCGAAGGGACTTCATGACCTCCAGGCCGTCCTCGGAGTCAAAATTGATGGTCACCGACTGCTCCGCCATGCGGTCGCTGTAGGTCACCCCGTATTTCAGATCCTCGTCGGCAAAGAAGAAGGAGGCCAGATACCAGCCGTCGTCGTTGAGCCTGAAATGCACATTTTTGTCTGCGGCCTCGGCCACGTCCAGAATTCTGTCCAAGCTCTCAAGATCCTCGGGGGTCTTGAAAACACTCTTGTCGTAGTAGAGAAAATAACAGTTGTCGCCCGTGACGGGGAAGGCGTAGAGCTGGGATTCCCCGTTTACCGTAATGCTGGCGGCATCCACCGAGCCCTCGGTGTTTTCGGCCTTGACATTGGTCTCAATGCTCCCGCCGATGCGAGCAAGCGCCCCTGCGGCGTAGAAGGTGTTGATGCGGTCGCTGGGGAAGCTGAAGATGTCGGGACCGGCTTCCACGTCGTTGAGGATCTTATCCGAGGAATCCTTCTCGCCCAGCACACCGAAGTTGAACTTGTAGGTCTTATCGGTGTTCTCCTTGGCGTAGGCCTCACACATTTCCTTCAGCATTTGCTGATCCTCCTGGGCGCCCCAGATGGTCAGGGTGACCGTCTCCTTGCTTCCTTGGGTGTCGGAGCCGTCGGCGCCCATGTCATCGCCGCCTCGGCAGGCGGTGAATACGCCGGCCAAGGTGGTCAGAGACAGCGCCAAACCGGCAAGCTTTATCATAAATTTCATGAAATTAACCTCTTGTAATGAGAATTCCGCCCGAGGGCGGCAGATGCGGCGCAATTATGCGCATCCTGTACGGGGTAGTTTGTGCCGTTTCTCCTCTCCCCATTCACCCGAGGGAAAGCTCCCAAGAAATTTTCGGACGGCTTGGATGAGGGGAGGGCTGAGCGGCCACTTTTTCTTGGCTTTTTCGGGAAATTTTTCCTTAAACGGGTTGCCAAACGGGGGAGAAAATGGTATAATAGGGGGGACACGGGCCACGGTCTTTTCCCAATGAAAAAGGAAGCGGATGCGCCTTTTGCGGGGTGGAGATGGATAACGTGACAAAAAATTTTCAACACGGAGGTGTTTTATGACCGGATACGAGCGCGTCAAGGCGGTTATCACGGGCAAGTCCTATGACCGCCAGCCCATTTACGGTTGGATATGGGGAAACCTGACCACTGAGATCGTGGATCGCTGGGGTTCTATGGACAATTTGGAGGACAAGTACGAGTTCGACATCGCTCACCTGTTCGGCGGCCCTTACTACTTCGATCCCGATGTGGTCAATTCCGCCGCCCCTTGGGGAAGCGAGGAACTGACCCCCGATCTTCTTGTGGATCTGCCCTTCTTCCGGGATCCCGATAATCTTGATGAGTACCGTGACGTTGCCAACGCCCTGGCTCATCACAAGAAGAGAGGCCGTTTTTGCTATCTGCAGACTCCCGGCTTTTTTGAGACCTTCAACGGGGTATTCGGCATTCAGAATCACCTGATGTGGCTTGCCCTCTATCCCGACGAGCTGAACGAGCTGTACCGTCGCATGGCGGATTGGACCATCCGGTTCGCGGATCATGCCATTCTGGACGTGGGCGTGGATATGATCCACATCTCCGACGACTGGGGCGCTCAGAAGGACATTATGTTCAGTCCGACCCTGTGGTGGGATCTGATCTACCCCCACTTCAAGCGGGTGGTGGATCACGTCCACTCCCGCGGCGCGTTCTGTAGCGTCCACTCCGACGGCTGCATCATGAAGGTGGCCGACGGATTGGCTCAGTTGGGTATCGACGTGGTGCATCCCTGGCAGGAGCGGGCCAATATGTCCTACGATACGTATCTGGCGAAGTACTCCGACAAGTTCGCCATTCTGGGGGGTATCTGCGTGCAGTTCGCCCTCGGTCTCATGGGACGGGAGGAACTGGAGGCCGAGATCCGTCGGGTATTCGGCAAGCTCCGCGGTAAGCGCTGGATCGCTTGCACCTCCCACTTCGTACAGAAGCATTGCACCGTGGACGACCTGGAGTTTGCTTACGACTTGATCTACAAGCTGGCCAGGGAATGACCCCGACGGCTTCCTCCTGCTTTTTTCGGTGAAAAAAGCCGTGACAGATCTCCGTCATATCATGAATATGCCACAATTTTGTGTCAATTATGCCTCGGATCGGGCAAGACAGGGTCGTGACGGGATCTGTTTGGAAAATTTTCTTTTCCTTGCGTTTGCGAATAGAATTTTTTCTTCCAAAGGGGTTGTCAAATTAGAAGAAATGTGATATAATGGATGGGAAGCCAACTATGTGGTATTGTTGCCGAAACTGAAAATAAAAACAACTCTACCCTATTTCTTGGCGGAAAAAAATGTGGTATAATAACCATGAAAATTTTACAACACGGAGGTTTCTATGTCTATGACTGGATACGAGCGCGTCAAAGCGGTTATCACCGGAAAGGATTACGATCACCAGCCCATGTACGGTTGGTTATGGGGTAACCTGGGCGGAGAAATTACGGAGCGTTGGGGCTCTGTTGCCGCATTCGAGGACAAGTATGAGTTCGATATCGCTCACTTGTTCGGTGGTCCCTACTGCTTTAAGGAGGACGTTGTCCGCACTGCTGCTCCCCTGGAGAGCGAGGATCTGACTCCTGATCTTCTCGTGGATCTGCCTATCTTCAGCGATCCCAACAACCTTGACGATTACGTTGGCTTCACCCACGGTAGCGTTTCTACCGGTCTGATCCACCATAAGCAGAGAAACCGTTTCTGCTACGCTCAGACCCCCGGTTTCTTCGAGAACTTCAACGGTCTGTTCGGTATTCAGAACCACCTGATGTGGCTCTCCCTGTATCCCGATGAGCTGAACGAGCTGTACCGCCGCATGTCCGACTGGACCATTCAGTTCGTTGACCGTGCCGTTCTGGACATCGGTGTGGATATGATCCACATTTCCGACGACTGGGGCGCACAGAAGGACCTGATGTTCAGCCCCGACGTATGGCGCGAGCTGATCTACCCCCACTTCAAGCGTGTGGTTGATCACGTTCATTCCCGCGGCGCATTCTGTAGCATCCACTCCGACGGCTGCATCATGAAGGTGGCTGACGGTCTGGTCGAGATGGGCATCGACGTAGTCCATCCTTGGCAGGAGCGCGCCAACATGTCCTATGATACTTACCTGGAGAAGTACTCCGATAAGTTCGCCATTCTGGGCGGCGTTTGCGTACAGTTCGCTCTCGGCCTGATGGGTCGTGAGGAGCTGGAGGCAGAGATCCGCCGCGTATTCGGCAAGCTCCGCGGTAAGCGTTGGATCGCCTGCACCACTCACTTCGTACAGAACCACTGCTCCATGGATGATCTGGAGTTCTGCTACGATCTGATGTACAAGCTGGCCAGAGAGTAATTCTCGGCTGTTCCGGTTATGAGCACCGCCGGATCCATGAGCGCCCCTGCTCTTCTGCGAAAAGCAGAGCTGCTGAAGGACGCCCCCTTATTCATTAACCGTGTGACCGTAGAGGGAGTTCATTCTCCCGAAACGGCCTCGTCCCAGCTTCATATCCACGATTTCGTGGAGGTGAGCATCGTTTTGTCGGGGCGAGGCATACATCGTACCCTTGAGGGTTACGCCGAGTGCAGCGCGGGAGATACCTACGTCATTGGCGCAGGTGTGCCCCACGCCTACTTTGCCACCGAGGATGGGGACTGCCCCACGGTGTGTAATCTGGTATTCGACCCTGCGGACATCTTCGAGGGGGAGGCCGCTGATCCCAAGCATCCCCGATATTGCTACGGTCTTTTCCGAGAGGATCCCCTGTCGGTCTACGTCATGCTGACGTCCCGTACGCTGGAGGATGTGGAGCGAACCGTGGTCCGCATGGAAAAGGAGCTGAGCCGACGCCACTCCGAGTGGGAAATGGCTGTTAAGTCTCATCTCATCACGCTTCTTATCCTGATCGGACGTTACACCTCCCAGCGGGAGAAGCCCGTCTCTGCTCCCCGCCCACGAGAGCGACTCATGGCCATGGAGGTCATGCGCCGTGTTATGGAGCGGTATAGCGACCAGGGCCTGACGCTGGAGAGCATTGCCGCCTCCCTGTACATCAGCAAGTCCTACCTCTGCCGTATCTTTCGGCGGGTGGCGGGAGAGTCCTTCGGAGATTATCTTCGCCGTGTTCGCCTGGAGCAGGCATGCCGCCTCCTCAGGGATACCGATATGACGGCCGAGCAGATCGTCTATGCCTGCGGTCTGCGGGATATCCCCACCTTTTACCGCACCTTCAAGGAGCGGATGGGCATGACCCCCAACGCCTATCGGCAGGAAGAACGTCCCGCCGAGGGAATCATGGAAACGAAAAACTAAACCATCAAAGGAGACAATACAATGAGCATTGCTATTCTGAACGAGATTTCCGAGAACCTGCAGAAGGGGAAGGCAAAGATCGTAGTTGAGCTGGTGCAGAAGGCACTGGACGAGGGCGTATCCGCCAACGACATTCTGAACGAGGGCCTGCTGGCCGGTATGAGCATTATCGGTGAGAAGTTCAAGAACGATGAGGTGTACGTTCCCGAGGTTCTGGTTGCCGCTCGCGCCATGAACAAGGGCGCCATTCTTCTGAAGCCCCACCTGGCTGCTGCCGGTGTTGAGGCTACCGGCAAGGTCGTTATCGGTACCGTGCAGGGTGACCTCCACGACATCGGTAAGAACCTGGTTAAGATGATGCTGGAGGGCAAGGGCCTGGAGGTTATCGACCTGGGTGCTGACGTTGCTCCCGAGACCTTCATCCAGACCGCTATCGACCAGAACTGTAAGGTCATCTGCCTCTCCGCTCTGCTGACCACCACTATGGGTGTCATGGAGGACGTTGTGAAGAAGGCTGAGGAGATGGGCGTTCGCGATCAGCTCAAGATCATGATCGGTGGCGCACCCGTCAGCGCTGAGTTCTGCGCTAAGATCGGCGCAGATATCTACACGCCCGATGCCGCTTCCGCAGCTGACGTTGCCGTTGAGTTCTGCAAGTAATCACTCATACTGTATATTGAACTCCCCCACCCGCCTGCGGGCGGGGGAGTTATTTTTGACTCTGAAAAAGGAGAAACCTATGAACAGAAACATGAAACAATGGCTGAGCGATATGATCGCGGCCGAAAAAAAGATCGCCCTTCCCATTCTCTCTTTCCCCTCCGTATCCCTGATGGACATTACCGTCCGTGAGCTGATCTCGGACAGCGACCGTCAGGCTCAGGGCATGAAGATGGTTGCCGAGCGTGTCAACGCCGCCGCCGCCGTGTCCCTCATGGATCTGTCCGTGGAGGCTGAGTGCTTTGGCTCTACCATCCGTGTCTCCGACGAGGAGGTTCCCACCGTTATCGGTCATATCGTCAGCGACGAGGACGAGGCCAATGCTCTGGAGGTTCCCGCCGTGGGCTCTGCCCGCTCGGGTCTCTACGTGGACGCCATCCGCAAGGCCGTTGAGATCATCACCGACCGTCCCGTGCTGGCCGGTATTATAGGCCCTTACTCTCTGGCCGCCCGCCTTTTGGACGTGACCGAGATCATGATGCTCTGCTACGATGAGCCGGATATGGTTCACATCGTTCTGGAGAAGGCTACCGTATTCCTTATCGAGTACGCCAAGGCATACAAGGCAGCCGGCGCTAACGGTATCGTCATGGCCGAGCCTGTTGCGGGTCTCCTGTCTCCCGCTCTGGAGGAGGAGTTCTCCTCTCCCTACGTCAAGCAGATCGTGGATGCCGTGCAGGATGACAGCTTCATCGTGGTCTACCACAACTGTGGCGGCAATACCCCCCGCATGACCGAGTCCATTCTCGCCACCGGCTCTGCCGCTTACCACTTCGGTAACGCCATCGACATGGCTGCTATGATGGAAAAATTCCCCGCAGACGTAGTCGTTATGGGTAACGTGGATCCCGCCGGCGTGCTTCGTCAGGGTAACCCCGAGCTGGTTCGCACCGCTACTCTGGACGTGATGAGCAAGTGCTGCTCCTATCCCAACTTCCTGATCTCCACGGGCTGTGACATTCCTCCCGCTACTCCTTGGGAGAATGTGGATGCCTTCTTCGCCGCTGTGGAGGAGTTCTATGGAAAATAAGGAGATCTTTGGCCGTCTGGCGGAGATCCCTCTGTCCCTCGGGGCCGTCCGCGCTGCGGTCATTCCCGTGACCGAGGTAGAGACCGACGCCTCCTTCCGCACCCTTTGCGCCTCCAATGCCTGCGGTAACTATGGCCGCAACTGGATGTGTCCTCCCGATGCGGGGGATATCCAGGAGCTGATGGCCGAGCTTCGTACCTACTCCTACGTGCTGGTTTACCAGACCGTTACCGAGCTGGAGGACAGCTACGATTTTGAGGGCATGATGGATGCGGGTGTGGCGCACAACAAGCTCATGATCGCTCTCCGCGAGAGACTGAAGGCAGAGGGACTCCCCCGCGTCCTCCATTTGGGCGCAGGTGGATGCCGCATGTGCGAGGTCTGCGCCAAGCGGACGGGTGAGCCCTGCCGCAAGCCCGATCTGGCGGTGGCGTCTCTGGAGACCTACGGGATCAACGTCTCCAAGCTGGCTGTAGCCGCCGGTATGAAGTACATCAACGGACAGGATACCGTAACCTATTTCGGCGCGGTACTGTTTGATCTGTAAAAATTGGGAGCGCTGGGGGAGAAACTTCTTGCAAGAAGTTTCTCCCCCAGACCCCCTCTTCAAGAACCTTCAAAAAGAATTTGAGGAAAAAGATATGGAAGATATGAAGAAAACAGCCATTGTCACTCTGAACGGCACTTCCCATACCTGCCCCATAGGCACGTCTCTGGGCACGCTCCTTTCCCATCACGGGCAGGGAACCATGCCCTGCGGGGGCCACGGCAAGTGCGGTAAGTGCTTGGTTACGGTTAAGGGCGAGGTGTCTGCTCCAAGTAATGACGAAAGACGCATCCTCTCCGACGACGAGCTGGAAAGGGGGATCCGTCTGGCTTGCCGTACCACGGTGCTGGGTGACTGTACCGTGACCACTACCGAGCAGGGCAAGGGGCAGATCGTCACCGACGGCCGTTTCCCCGCCTCCATGAAGGCTCAATCCCTGTCTCCCGCCTTTTCGACCTACGGCGTGGCCATTGATATCGGTACCACCACCCTGGCGGCTCGCCTGTTCGACAGCGCAGGACGGCTTCTGTCCGAGGTTTCCCGCATGAATCCTCAGTCGGTGTGGGGCGCCGACGTCATTTCCCGTATGGAGGCCGCCCTGGCAGGGGACGCTCCAAAGATCGCCAAGGTCATTCGCCGGGCGCTGAACGCCATGGTGGTGGATCTGGCTACCGCCGCTCATTTGCAGGCCACCGACGTACAGGCGCTGGTCATTACGGGCAACACCGTTATGCTCTACCTCCTCACCGAGACCGACGTAGAGCCCCTGACCCACGCTCCCTTTGCCGCCCAACGGCTGTTTGGAGAGACCCTGACGGCGGATGAGCTGTCCTTCACGTCTCTGCAGCCCGAGACTCCCGTGTATCTCCCTCCCTGTATCGCCGCCTTCGTAGGCGCGGATACCACCACCGCCACCTTGGCCTCGGATCTGCGTGAGATTCCCGAGACCTCCCTTCTTTGCGATATTGGTACCAACGGAGAAATGGTCTTGTGGCATGAGGGCTCCCTGTATGCCTGCTCCACCGCCGCAGGCCCTGCCTTTGAGGGTGCGGGTATTTCCATGGGTATGGGTGGCAAGACGGGCGCTATTGATCGTGTATGGGTGGAGGACGGAGAGATTCAGGCTCACGTCATTGGAGAGGCTTCTCCCATCGGTCTCTGCGGAAGCGGACTGGTGGATGCCGTGGCAGCCCTTCTGGACACCGAAATATTGGACGAAACGGGCTATTTGGAGGACGACCCTGCCGTGATCATGGCTCCCGTGGAGATCACCCAGGAGGATATTCGCGCCGTACAGCTTGCTAAGAGCGCCATCCATGGGGGTATGCGTACCATGATCAAGACCGCCGGGCTTTCCTGTGACGGGGTGAAGACACTGTACATCGCAGGTGGATTCGGAAGCTATCTCGACGTGAAGAATGCGGGTAAGATCGGCCTGCTCCCCGCCGAGCTTGTGGAGCGTGTCACGGTTTTGGGTAACGCCGCCTTGACGGGCGCCGCCATGCTGCTCCTCTGTACGAATCTCCGTGCCTCCTGCGAAAAGCTGGCTCGGGAGACGAGGATCGTGGAGCTGGCGAGTAACCCCGTATTTGTGAACGAGTACGTGGAGCGCATGATGTTCTGATAAAAAATACGGCAAAGGGTATTGACAAATCAATCCCTTTGCCGTATAATAGAAACAGGAAGGCTACCGATACGGTTGCTTCCTACAAGACGAAAGAAATAATCGCCTCAGTTTTGCGGACGCGGGCGGTTATTTCTTTTTGTTATTCTGAAAGATCGTAAGGACGAGAGCCAGGAAATCCACCATCACCATGCAGAAAGTAAGCAGCAAATCCCAAGTAACGTACATACCACCACCTCCCCCCTGTTTCTGTCGGGAAAGGCTTCAAAATAAGAAAAGACACCTTCCCCAAAAGACAACGTCAGACGGGGAAGCAACCGCACCGTAAGGCCGTCCCAAGGGACGGTCGGTAGCCTGAGTATATGATAGCACTTTCAGGGGCGAATGTCAATGCCACTTTTTGAGACCTGCCTATTGCAAAATCTCCTAAAATGTGCTACAATACAGACAGTGTATGATTTTTTATGAGAAGGAGAAGATCAAAACCATGCTCAAGCGTTTTCTCTCCTACTACCGCCCCCACAGGCTCATATTCACCCTGGATATGGTGGCCTCCCTGCTGGTGGCGCTGGTGGGTATCGTGTATCCCATGATCACCCGCGAGATGATCAATCGCTTTACTTCGGAAGATTTCGTTCTGGAGGAGGAGTACAGAACCATCATCATTGCGGGCGTGGTACTTCTGCTTTTGTACATCGTCCGTATGCTGCTGAATTTCTTCATCCAGTACTACGGCCACGTCATGGGCGTGCGGATGCAGGCCCAGATGCGGTCGGATATGTTCCGCCATCTGGAAAAGCTCCCCTACTCCTTTTACGATAGCCACGAGACGGGTAAGATCATGTCCCGTATGACCAGCGACCTGATGGACATCAGCGAGCTGGCTCACCACGGCCCCGAAAACATCCTGATCTCCTCCATCTCGGTCATCGTCTCCTTCGTGTACCTGTCCACCATCAATCTGTGGCTGACCCTCATCATCTTCGCCTGCGTGCCCTTCCTGCTCCTGATCGCCCTGTTCCTTCGTAAGCGGATGAGGAACGCCTTCCGTGAGAGTCGTGAGTCCACCGCCAAGATCAACGCCTCTCTGGAGAGCAGCATTTCGGGCATCCGTGTGACCAAGGCCTTCACCAACGCCGACAAGGAGGAGGAAAAGTTCCAGGAGGGCAACGGCATGTTCGTGTCTGCCCGCCGCAAGGCCTACAAGGCCATGGGTCAGTTCCACTCCATGACCGCCTTCATCACGGATATCTTCAACGTCATCATCATCATTGCGGGAGGTCTGTTCCTCTACAGGGGCGGCATTCAGTTGGGTGACTATTCCGCCTTTGTGGTGTCGGTGGGACTGTTCATCTCCCCCGTTATGACCCTCATCAACTTCATGGAGCAGTATCAAAACGGCGTGACGGGCTTTGAGCGGTTCGTGGAGATCATGGACGAGACCCCCGAGGAGGACACCCCCGGAGCGGTGGACATCGGGGAGGTGGAGGGCGACATTGAGCTGCGTCACGTTTCCTACCGCTACGACGAGAGCAATCCCGTTCTATGCGACCTCTCCCTTCACGTAAAGAAGGGGCAGACTTACGCCCTCGTAGGCCCCTCGGGCGGCGGTAAGACCACCATCTGCCATCTGATCCCCCATTTCTACGATTGCGTGGAGGGCGAGATATTTATTGACGGCAAGGAGCTTCACACCGTCACCATGGCCTCGGTGCGCCGCAACATCGGTATCGTTCAGCAGGATATCTACCTGTTCAACGCCTCCATCCGTGACAACATCCTCTACGGCCGTCTGGACGCCACCGAGGAGGAGGTGATCGAGGCCGCCAAGCGAGCCAATATCCACGATTACATCATGACCTTGGAGGAGGGCTACGACACCGTCATCGGTGAGCGAGGGGTACGCCTCTCGGGCGGTCAGAAGCAGAGACTCTCCATCGCCCGTGTGTTTTTGAAGAATCCTCCCATCCTCATTCTGGACGAGGCCACCTCGGCGCTGGACAACACCACCGAGATCCTCATTCAGCAGGCGCTGGACGAGCTGTGCAAGGGTCGAACCACCATCGTGGTGGCTCACCGCCTCTCCACCATCAAGAACGCCGACGAGATCGCCGTGATCGCTGACGGCCGTATTCTGGAGCAGGGCAACCACGAGACCCTCATGGAGAGGGGCGGTATGTACGCCGAGCTGTATAGTCTCCAGTTCCGTATGAATAACGGGGACTAAGCGGACAAATTGCAGGGCACCTCTAAAAACCCCTCGCACAGCGAATCGACGGAATCTTTTCCGTCATTCGTCACAAAAATCCTTCGTTTAGTATCAACTATACGTGCGTCTTTTTGTTTAGACTGACGAAAAATCTTCTCGTCGCTCGCCGCACGATGAGTTATTAGAGGTGCCCTGCAGTTTATCGGGGAGATGGGATTATGTACTTTTCTTTCCGTGGCGAAAGAAAAGTACCAAAAGAATCGCCACTTAAGGAAAGTACCCGGGTACTTTCCTTAAGAATCCTATCCCCTGTCTGGCGCGCTCTTTTGCCGGGGGGCAAAAGGGC
>JAFXJW010000045.1 GCA_017532045.1 Clostridia bacterium
CTCGGAGGTAGCTATGGCAGAACTGAAAATGCTTGCGATCGACCTCGGCGCGTCCAGCGGCAGAGGCATCGTCGGTTCCTTTGACGGAGAGAAGCTCACCCTGCGTGAGAATCACCGCTTCTCCAACGATCCCATGTTCGTAAACGGTCGTTTCACATGGGACATCCTGCGTATTTATTTTGAGATCAAGAATTCCATCACCAAGACCGTTATTGACGGCGATAACATCACCTCCATGGGTATTGACACCTGGGGCGTGGACTACGGTCTGCTCGATAAGAACGGCCGCTTGATGGCCAACCCCACCCATTACCGTGACACCCGTACCGCCGGCATCACTCAGTACATGGAGCCCATGGTCTCCGCTGAGGAGATCTACAAGACCACCGGTATCCAGGCCATTGACCTGAACACCCTGAATCAGCTGGCCGCCGAGATGCGCGACGATCCCGATATGCTTGGTAGAGCCGAGAAGCTGCTCTTCATCCCCGACCTGCTCAACTACTTCCTCACCGGTAAGATGGCTACCGAGTATACCATTGCCTCCACCGGTATGCTCCTTGACGCCGCCAAGCGTGATTTTGCCTTTGGTCTTACCGATAAGCTGGGTATCAAGCGGGAGCTGTTCTCCCCCATCGTCCAGCCCGGCTACAATCTGGGCGGCCTGCTCCCCTCCATCACCGACGAGGTGGGTAAGAACAACATCAACGTCTATACCGTGGCTTCCCACGATACCGCCTCCGCCGTCATGGCCGTCCCCTCTCAGGCTGACGATTTCATCTACATCAGCTCGGGCACCTGGTCTCTGATGGGCATGGAGCTGTCTCAGCCCCTCATCAACGACGCTACCCGCGCCGCTAACTTCACCAATGAGGGCGGTATCAACGGTACCATCCGCTTCCTGAAGAACATTATGGGTCTTTGGATCATTCAGGAGTCCCGCCGTCAGTGGAAGCGCGAGGGTAAGGACTATAGCTTCGCTCAGATGGAGGCCTGGGCTAAGGAGGCCGCTCCCTTCCAGTCCTTTATCAATCCCGACGACGCGTCCTTCGGTACTCCCGGCAATATGCCCGAGAAGATCCGTGAGTACTGCCGCAAGACCGGCCAGCACGTCCCCGAGACCGTGGGCGAGGTCGTTCGTTGCATCTACGAGTCTCTCGCACTGAAGTACCGTCACACCGTGGAGACCATCCAGGCTCTCCGTGGCAAGAAGGCTACCATGATCAACGTGGTCGGCGGCGGCACCAAGGATCACTTCCTGTCCCAGATGACCGCAGACGCTTGCGGACTTGAGGTTTCCGCCGGTCCCGAGGAGGCTACCTCCATCGGTAACCTGCTGGCTCAGATGATGGCTGTCGGCGCAATCAAGGATCTTTCCGAGGCTCGTCAGGTGGTGGCCAATTCCTTCGAGGTCAAGCACTACACTCCCTGCCAGCAGCGCGAGGCATGGGATGAGGCGTACGGCCGCTTCGTAAAGCTGCCCTGCTAATAATCAATCAGCCCTTCCGCGGCATTCAGTGGGCGCAGAGCTTACATGAGTGGCGCGGAAGGTCTTTTGACTGTTTCGGCACGTGTGCCGAAAAAAATACTCATTTTCAGTCGAAATTTGTCTAAAATACAGATACGAAAGGTTTTAACGACATGAAAGATTCTCTTTATGGCGAGTTGACCGTCATTGGTATGAAGGGCTCCGAGACCTTTGTGGAGCGTGTGGATTCTTACCTTAAGGAGTGGCGTCGTCACGGCGCGGAGGACACCTACCTGGCTCACGTTTCCTGTCCCCGTTTCGGTTCGGGTGAGGGTAAGTCCATCATCAAGGAGTCCATGCGCGGTCAGGACGTCTACATCTACTGTGACGTGTTCAACTACGGCGTGACCTATAAAATGCACGATATGGTCGTTCCCATGAGCCCCGATGATCACTACGCAGACCTGAAGCGTATCATCGCCGCCATCGGCGGTAAGGCTCGCCGCATCACCGTTATCATGCCCATGCTCTACGAGGGTCGCCAGCACAAGCGCACCACCCGTGAGTCTCTGGACTGCGCCATGATGCTGCAGGAGCTGGTGAACATGGGCGTTGCCAACATCATCACCTTCGACGCCCACGACCCCCGTGTGGCCAATGCGATTCCCCTGTCGGGCTTTGATAACGTTCTGCCCAACTACCAGATGATCAAGGCTCTGGTGAGGAGCGTGCCCGACGTGGTCATCGACAAGGATCATGTGGTCATGATCTCTCCTGACGAGGGCGCTATGGGTCGTTGCATCGCTTACTCCAACTGCCTGTCGGTGGACGTGGGTATGTTCTACAAGCGCCGCGACTACTCCACCATCGTCAACGGTAAGAACCCCATTCTGGAGCACAAGTATCTGGGACAGGATCTGAACGGCAAGGACGTCATCATCGTAGACGATATGATCTCCTCGGGCGGCTCTCTGCTTGACGTAGCCACCCAGCTCAAGGAGGTCTACGGCGCCAAGCGCGTATTCAATTTCGCCACCTTCGGTCTCTTCACCGACGGCTTTGCCGCCTTTGACGAGGCCTACGAGAAGGGCATCATCGACAAGATCTTTACCACCAATTTGGTCTACCGCAGACCCGAGATCCTGGAGAAGTCCTGGTACGTGGAGGTCAATATGGCCAAGTACGTGTCCTACATCATCGACACCCTGAATCACGATAATACCATCTCCAACCTGTTGGATCCCAACACCCGTATTGCTAAGCTTCTGGAGAAGCACCGCGCGACGCTGGCCGAGCATGGACAGATCAGCATGGATTTTGGTGGGAACAAGTAATTATTTCAATAAGAAAAGAACGGCTCACCGTGGGTGAGCCGTTTTTTGCGGAAGGAGGAAGTAAATTTAGGTTTGTCGGGGAGATTAATATATGGGCACCTCTAATAACTCATCGTGCGGCGAGCGACGAGAAGATTTTTCGTCAGTCTAAACAAAAAGCCGCACGTATAGTTGATCCTATACGAAGGATTTTTGTGACGAATGACGGAAAAGATTCCGTCGATTCGC
>JAFXJW010000046.1 GCA_017532045.1 Clostridia bacterium
AAGTGGTTTCTCGCCCATCCTTCCGTATGAAAACAGGGAGTACCCCCAATGGGGTACTCCCTATTTTGGTGCCGGTGGTGGGACTCTGAACCCCGCCGAGCCAAGGCTCGGCAACAAACTGCACGAGCAGAGAGTAACGGAAAACTTCAGTGGCAGTTTGAAGTGGTCTCTCACCCATCCTCCCAACAGCAAAAACACAGGGTACCCCTTCGGAGTACCCTGTGTTTTTGGTGCCGGTGGTGGGACTCGAACCCACACGATGTCGCCATCAACGGATTTTGAGTCCGTCACGTCTGCCAATTCCATCACACCGGCGTATATCCGTTGTCTTTGCGGACAACGGACATATTGTAACATACTTTTTTGGAAAAGTCAAGTACCTTTGAGGTTTTTTCTTGGGACGTTTTGCGGTGTGTCCTGTTGGGGAGGGGGCGTGTGTACGGTAGTTTCTTATTTTTGGGGATCGGGAGCGTATTCGATCAGGTCAGCGATACCGCAACCCAAGGCGTCGCAGAATTTCTCAAGCAGGTAACTGTCGTAGCGTACTACCTTGTTCTTGTAGTATTTGTCGATCACCTGAAAGCTGATCCCCGATCGCTTGGCCAACTCGTACCGTGTAATGGAGTGGCTATCTAAATATTCCTTAATTGTCAACCGAATCATGGTATCACCTCTCTTCGGTATATATTTTAATAGAGATATAACCTCTTGACAATTAGGATGATTGTTTGTATAATTATATATACATATAACATTGGAGGATATAATATGAAACTTTTAATCGCAGGCTCTCGTTCCATCACGGATTATGACCTATCCCCCCACGTCCCCGACGGGGTTGATCTCATCATTACGGGAGGAGCGAAAGGGGTGGATACCTTGGGGGAGGTGTATGCCCGTCGGCGGGGGATCCCCACCGTGACGGTAAAGCCCGCTTATGAAAAATACGGCCGTGCCGCCCCCATCCGTCGGGATGAGGAGATGGTGGATATGGCCGACGCCGTGCTGGTGGTGTGGGACGGCGAGTCCCGCGGGAGCAAGCACACTGCCGATTACGCCCGCAAAACGGGGAAGCAGCTGATCCTCGTGACGGTATAAAAGAAAAGGTACCTTCCTCATGGAGCAGTACCTTTTTCAAATTTCTTTTTATTCAGCCGGCGTCAAGGCCTTTTCCATGGCAGAGCCGGCGTTTGTGGTGTCGGCAGAGCTGAGAATGGTGTAGACAACGTAGCGACCCATAACGTTTACGGTGGCATTGTCCAGCTTGGGCAGCTCGTCGGGATTGTAGGATTCCAGCAGAGGCTTTAGCTGCAGAGCCTTGGCGGCCAGATAGCTCTCGGCAAAGTCCTTCACAGCCTTGGCGTCCTTCTCGGTCTTGCACACGAACACACCTACCTCGTCGATGTTCATGTCCGAGTTCTCGGACACCAGAATGCGGTATTCGGTTACCTTCGCCAGATAGTCGGCGTAATCATCGCCCCAGGAGGAGGGGGAAATGTAGGCGTCGCTGACCTGTCTCCAGCCGTCCCCCGCGGGGAGGGCGGCGGTGATGCCGTCGGTGAGCTGGGCGGCGGTGAGGTCGTCCCGATATTTCCCACCGCCACAGGAGGCGAGGGAGAGGAGCAGGGTAGCGGCCAGAAGCAGGGACAGAAGGATGCGGGTGTATTTCATGGTGGTTTCCTTTCTTGAGGATTAGTCAGTCAGGGCGTGGGTGCGGATGTACTCCAGAATGGCAACGTAGGCCTCGGTGCCCATGTGGATGCCGTCGGAGGAGTTGCAGTATTCCTCCTTGAGGCAGTTTTTATCGTCCTTGAGGACCGACTGGGTGTCCAGATAGTGACAGCCGTTCTCGGAGGCCACCGCCTTGACCCACTTGTTGGCGGTGTCGATCTTGGTATTGTCCAAGGTCACGCAGCCTGCGGTCACGGGGAAGATGGACTGGAGAATGATCTCGGTCTTGGGGGATGCCTTCTGAATGGCCTTGACGAGAGCGGCGTAGCAGGCCTTGAATTCGGTCTCGTCCAGGTAGGCCACGCCCCAGTCAGTACCCAGGGTGATGATCATGATCTCGGGCTGGGCCTTGGCGGCGGCCTCGGCCACCGTCATCTTCTCCCCCGTGCCGGGGTAGATGATCTTGACGGCTGTGACCTCGGAGTTGAGGTTCATCATGTTGTTCTCACAGCGCCAGACCTGTTTGGTGTCGGTGCCCCCCGTCAGCACGCCTCGATTGATCAGGTGGGCGGTGAGGGAATCACCTACGAAAATGATCTTGTCCTGGTAGGCCGTACCTGCGTCGGGGGTGAGGGACAGGTTCACGCCGTCCTCCACGGGGGTGTTCGTAGGGGTGCTGTCCCCATCGGTGGCGTCGGTGGTGGAGTTGGGGCCGGGAAGAACGACGGGCTTGTCCGAGGGCTTGGTGGCGAAGAAAACCACGGTGAGTACCATGAGCATCACCAGGAGACCTGCGATGACGAGCATGGAAATGCGGATCATGCGCTCAACGGATTCGGGCTTTTGACTTGTAGACATAGCAACCTCCGGAATATGATCAATCTTTGCGGAATTGGCTTTCGTAGGGGGTCTCTTCCCGCTCCCTTTCGCGGGTCTTGGCTGTTACGGCGGCGTAGATTCCCATGACCAGAGCATATACGAGAGTGGTGGCAAGCAGGATCAGGAGGATCTGCATGCCCGAGGGCTTGGTGCGCACTTGGTAGGGAAGGTAGCCGAACAGGTAGAAGCCGCCCAGCGTACACAGCGCATGAAGTCCTACCTTGGCGCCACTACCCAGCTTGGGGGATCTGCGCACCCATGCTGCCAGGGTCAGGCACAGGCCGAAGGGCAGGAGCAGAAAGAAGTGGACGGTGTCCACGTAGGTAATGGTCAAGGAATCCGACGCAATGGCTGACGTGACCAGCATGAACAGGCAGAGCAGGGTAAAGCGGGCGCAGGCCCCCAGCCAGAGGGAGCGGAGACGGGAGGCGGGAGGACTGGTTTCGGTGTTGATATTTTGAGCCTTACAGGGCTGTTTATTCATGAGAGCGCATCCTTTCGGGAAATGGATATATTCCTATTTATTATAGCCGATTCCATAAGGAATTGCAAGGGGTTTTTGTGAATTTTCGAAGGATTTCGTCATGGAGAAATGCAGGCTGCTCCTTTCGGGGACGGATTGGACGCTCGAGGGAGGGGATTTGTCGCTTTTTGGGCCGAAGATTTGAAATAAATAGCCGTCTGTCAAACCTTGTTCACAATTATATGCTATAATACTGTAGGGCACCTCTAAAAACCCCTCGCACAGCGAATCGACGGAATCTTTTCCGTCATTCGTCACAAAAATCCTTCGTATAGGATCAACTATACGTGCGGCTTTTTGTTTAGACTGACGAAAAATCTTCTCGTCGCTCGCCGCAC
>JAFXJW010000047.1 GCA_017532045.1 Clostridia bacterium
CCGCAGCCGATGGGCCAGTTCATGGGGTAGGTGCCGATGCCGAACTCCTTCTCCAGCTCGTCGATGAGATCGAAAGGGTCTCTTGCCTCTCGATCCATCTTATTGATGAAAGTGAATATGGGGATATGCCGCATAGCGCAGACCTTAAAGAGCTTACGGGTCTGGGGCTCGATACCCTTGGCGCCGTCAATGACCATCACCGCGCTGTCAGCGGCCATGAGGGTACGGTAGGTATCCTCTGAGAAGTCCTGGTGTCCGGGGGTGTCCAGAATGTTGATGCAAAAGCCCTCGTACTCGAACTGCATGACCGAGGAGGTGACGGAAATACCTCTCTTCTTCTCGATCTCCATCCAGTCGGAGGTGGCGTGGCGATCAGAGGATTTACCCTTGACCGCGCCCGCGGACTGGATCGCGCCTCCGTACAGGAGGAATTTCTCGGTGAGGGTGGTCTTCCCTGCGTCGGGGTGGGAGATGATGGCGAAGGTACGCCGTCTCTCGATCTCCTGCTTAAAGTCAGCCATGTGGGTGGTTTCCTTTCTTTATTTCCCTCTCACCCGCCTTTCGGCGGGAGTTGTCTCGCTTCGGCTCGGTCACGACACGGCTCTGACTACCACCGGCAGTCATTCACTTCCGTGTCGCCGCTTCGCTACCCAAGGGAGAGCCTTCCTTTGCCTCTCCTGTGGGAGAGGTGGCGGCGAAGCCGACGGAGAGGGCTTGCGGAATTTCTACAAATATCAATCTTATTTATTATAGCCGAAAAATCCATATCTGTCAATGGTGGGGACTACAAAATTTCGGGCGGTTGGAAGGATTTTCCCGAACATCTTGACAAAAGACCACCGCCCTCGCGGGGAGGGCGGTGGGTTTCTTTATGTGGTGGGGGGTACGTTTGCAGGCTCGAGATTACCGATATGAGTCTCGATCCATGCGCTCCAATCCTTTGTACCGCAATAGTCGGCATAGTCGTACTTATGGGAGCCGTTTCCGACGTTGAGGTAGGAATACTGTCCCTCCTCTGCGATCAGGTCGTAGCTTCCGTCGTCATACACGACAGAGACCACGTACCCCTCATAGTCGTATCCTCCGTCCATGGGCATAGGCAGCAAATAAATCTCGGTTTCAAATTTCAGGGATAGCAATTCCTTGACAAAATCATCCTGTTGCTCTGCCGTCAAGGTACAGACAGGCGAAATCTCCGAACGCAAACCGGAAACGTCACCCTCGTAGTATGCGTCCTCAACGCAGTATATGTCGATGCTTTGGATCACCGACTCGTCCTTACTCAGTTTTATGCTTTTTTTGACAGGAATATACATGCACCCCATAAGGTTGAACAGGAGCAGAGCCGCAATGAACAATACAACAATTTTTCGGAACATGGGTTATCCTCCTTGTGTATTTTGGGGGGTTCTCGAACATTATTTCGCCACCACGTTTTCCTTGCCCAGAACGTTTTCCAATCTGTTCAGCACGAAGGGGGTGACCCTCATTTTCAGGTTGGAGGCGTAGTACTTCCCTTCCTTCATGTCGTAGAACACCACGGGGGTGGTGCCGTCGCAGAAGATCTCGCAGAGGTTCAAGGCTTTTTTATAGGTCTCGCCCTCTCGGTCGGGGACGCGGAGGTAGATTTTCTGCGGGGGGGCGGATCGGGGGGCGGGAGCAGGCTTGGGAACGGGGTTGGTTTTGGCAGCGGACATAGCTTCATAGGGATTATACGCCGGCTTTCGCTCGGCGGCCGACTTTTGCTCGGCGGCCGACTTTCGCTCGGCGGCCGTCCTTTGAGGCTGTGCCACGGGCATAGACTCATAGGGATTGTACGCCGGCTGCTGCTCGGCCGCCGACTTCTGCTCTGCGGCAGACTTTTGAGGCCTAGGTGTCAGCGCAGGAGTGGCCTTGAGCGTGCCGTTGAAGTGGGCGTTATCCACCAGAAGTCCCATGACGGATACCAGTATCTTGGGGGACTCCTCCTCACGAACCGACAGGTTTCCTTCCACGAACACGGCGTTATCGACCTTGATCATTTCCCCGAACTGGGTAAATGTCTTGGGGAAGGCCAGGCACTCGATCACACCGCCCGCATCCTCCACCGTGAAGAAGGCCATTCTCTCCTCCTTTTTGGTGGTTTTCAGGGTCACGTTGCTGATAATACCGGCAATTCTGACCTTAGCGCGATCGGGAAGAGCAGGGGCGTCGCTCTCGGATTCCCCGTCTGCGGCGGTGATATCCGAAATACTCATGGGAGCGAGGGCCTCCACACACCCAGAGAAGTCATCCAGAAGCTGACCCGAGAAGAACATACCCGAGGCCTCCTTCTCCAGCATGAGCATCTCCCGCAGCGTGTAGGGGAGAATGGTGGGATAGATAAAGGCAGGCGCGGGGGCTGCACCGTCGTCCAGCATGGAGAACATATCCATCTGTCCCGCCAGATTGGCGCGGTTCTTAGCGGACAGAGTATCCATCATGGTCTCATAGACCGCCAAAAGCTGGGCACGGTGGTTGGGCAGGCTATCGAAAGCGCCCGCCTTGATGAGGGCCTCCACCTGCCGCTTGTTGAGATCATGACCCGAAAGCCGCTCCAGAAAATCCTCAAAGGAGGTAAAGGGCTTCCGTCTCCGCTCGTTCAAAATGGCGCGGAGGAAGGCCTCTCCCACGTTCTTCAGCGCCAAAAGTCCGTAACGGATATGACCGCCCCGCCCCGTTTTGGAGGCGTGGAAGTTCATTTGGCTCTCGTTGATGTCGGGGGGCAGCACCTTGATGCCGTACTTTCCGCACTCGGCGGTATACTCCGCCATTTTGGGCTGGTTGCCCAGCACCGAGGTGAGCAGGGCGGCAAAGTACGCCCCGGGATGGTGGGCCTTCAGATAGGCGGTGCGGTAGGAAATGAGAGCGTAGGCGGCGGCGTGGGATTTGTTGAAGGCGTAGTTGGCAAAGCTTCCCATATCGTCGAAGAGTTGTTCCGCCTCGGCGTGGGTCATGCCGTTCCTTTCTGCCCCCGAAACGAAATCCGCCCGCTCGGCCTCCAGCACCGAGGCCTTTTTCTTGGACATGGCGCGGCGGACGATATCGGCGTGGCCGTAGGTGTAGCCCGCCATGACACGGAAGATGCTCATGACCTGCTCCTGGTACACCGTCACGCCGTAGGTAGAGGACAGGACGGGCTCCAAGAGGGGGGAGGGGTACTTGACCAGCGCGGGATTTTCCCGATTGGCGATGTAGCGGGGAATGGCCTCCATGGGGCCGGGACGGTACAGAGCAATGGCGGCCTCGATGTCCCCAATAGCCCGGGGCTTCAGCCCCGTCAGCATCTGCCGCATACCTCCCGATTCCAGCTGGAACACGCCGAGGGTCTGGCCTCGGCTAATCAGCTCGTAGGTCTCGGCATCGTCCAAGGGCACACGGTCGAGGGAGAAGGCGGGATTGGTTTCCTTCACCTGCTCCTCGGCGTCGTGCATGATGGTGAGGTAGCGCAGACCTAAAAAGTCGAATTTCAGAACACCCAGCTTGGCCACGGTGTCCATATCGTACTGGGTAACGGTGGTGCCGTTATTGACGGCCAGAGGCACGAAATCCCGCACGGGGCGATCCGTAATGACGATGCCCGCGGCGTGAACCGAGGCGTTGCGGGGCATACCCTCCAGAGACATGGCGGTGTCCACCAGCTTCTTGACCTCCTCCGAGCCCTCGTAAAGAGCCTTGAGGTCGGGCATGCGAAGGGCCTCCTTGATGGTGATGCCCAGCTCCTGGGGCACGGCTCTGGCTACCACGTCCACGTCGGCGTAGCTCATGCCTATGGCGCGGCCTACGTCACGGATGGCGGCGCGGGCGGCCAGCGTACCGAAGGTAATGATCTGGGACACGTGGTCTCTACCGTACTTGTCGGCCACGTAGGAGATGACCTCATCCCGTCGGTTGTAGCAGAAATCCACGTCGATATCAGGCATGGATACTCTTTCGGGATTCAAAAACCGCTCAAAGAGCAGGTCAAAGGCGATGGAATCCACCTCGGTGATGCCGATGCAGTAGGCCACAAGAGAGCCTGCTCCCGAGCCACGGCCCGGTCCCACGGGGATGCCCTTGGACTTGGCAAAGTTGACGTAGTCCTGCACGATCAGGAAGTAGTCGTCGTAGCCCATGCTCCCGATGACCCCCAGCTCGTAGGCAATGCGGTCTCGGTAGGCGGCCTCGGAGTGCTTGCCTCCGTCGTAGATGATCTGCCCCTCACGGACACGGCGGGAAAGCCCCTCCTCGGTGAGGCGGGACAGGTACTCCCCTGCGGAAAGTCCATGGGGACAAGGGAATTTGGGCAAGTAGGTCTTTGTGAAGTCAAACTCCAAATTACACCGCTCGGCAATGCGGACAGTGTTCTCCAGCGCGCCGGGGTAGCGGGAGAAGAGCATCTCCATCTCCCCCGTGTCCTTATAGTAGAACTCTTCGGTGGCAAAGCCCGCCCCTCCGTCCTCCCCCACGGTCTTACCCATCTGGATGCAGGTCAGCACCTCCTGCATGTAGGCGTCACTACGGCGGAGGTAGTGGCAGTCGTTGGTGGCCACCAGAGGCAGATCGCACTCCCTGGCCAGGCGGAGGAGGGAGGGCAGGATCTGCCGCTCCTCGGGGAGATTGTGGTTCTGGATCTCAATGTAGTAGTTCCCTGCCCCGAAGATGGAGGACATGGTCAGGGCGGCGGTCTTGGCGCCCTCAAAATCCCCTGCCAGCAGTCGCTTGGGGATATCGCCCGACAGGCAGGCAGACAGGGCGATCAGTCCCTTATGGTGCTTGCGAAGAAGCTCAATATCCACACGGGGGCGGCCGTAAAAGCCCTCGGTAAAGCCCTCAGAAACCAGGGTCATGAGGTTTTGGTAGCCCTCCATAGTCTCGCAGAGCAGGACGAGGTGGTTGTACGCCCCCTCTCTCCCCTGCATGCCCGTTTTCTCAAAGCGGGAATTCGGAGCGACGTAGACCTCACAGCCAATGATGGGCTTGATCCCTGCCTTTTTGCAGGCCTCGTAAAAGGAGACTGCGCCGTATAGCACGCCATGATCCGTCAGCGCCACCGCATCGTGACCGCACTCCTTCACCCGCGCGGGAAGATCGGCGATGCGACAGGCACCGTCGAGAAGGCTGTATTCGCTGTGGAGGTGCAAATGTACAAAAGTACCCATACTCAGTCTCCTTTCTGTCATTCAAATTTGGGTTTGTCGGGGAGATGGGATTATGTACTTTTCTTTCCGTGGCGAAAGAAAAGTACCAAAAGAATCGCCACTTAAGGAAAGTACCCGGGTACTTTCCTTAAGAATCCTATCCCCTGTCCGGCGCGCCCTTTTGCCAGG
>JAFXJW010000048.1 GCA_017532045.1 Clostridia bacterium
AAATACCCTTTGTGGACAAGAAATTTTTAAAGTTACAAATTGCCGCAATTTACCATTAGATTGGCTTTTGCGAAGCAAAAGGCTTCATCCATTTTGCATTTTGCATTTTGCATTTTCAAACTCCCCGATAAACCCCAATTTGCCAATTCGTAATGAATTTTTAATAGAATCCCCCAAATTCCCTTGCATTATACCTGAAAATGTGGTATAATCAACACAAGTCTATCCACGGGCGATCCCTCGCCCCAACATATGGTAAAGGAGAAACAAAACATGAATTTGACCGTAGGCTCCGTTATAAACGGCTTCCGTGTCGTCCGCGACGGTGAAATCCCCCTCCTGAATGCTCACTACTGGAAGCTTTGCCACGAGGCGACAGGCTCAACCCTCTACTACTCCGACCGTGACGACGGCCAGATGATCTTCTCGGTGGGCTTCCGTACTCTTCCCGAGGATGATACCGGCGTGTTCCACATCCTGGAGCATTCCTGCCTGGATGGCTCTGAAAAATACCGGCTCAAGGAGCCCTTCGTCAATCTCCTGAAGACCTCCATGGCGGTGGATCTCAACGCCATGACCTTTGAGGACAAGACCATCTACTATTTCATCTCCACCAACGAGCAGGACTACATGAACCTCATGTCGGTGTACATGGACGCCGTGTTCAATCCCCTTCTGCTTACCGACCGCCGCATTTTCGAGAAGGAAGCGTGGCACGTAGAGCCCGCAGGGGACGGTAAGGTGGCCATCTCCGGCGTTGTGTTCAACGAGATGCAGGGTAACGATAACCAGCCCATGTATATCCTGTGGAAGCAGAACGAAAAGCAGGTGTTTCCCGACCTGTACGTCCGCTTCAATTCGGGCGGCGACCCCGCATACATTCCCAATCTGACCTACGAGCAGTTTAATGAGACCTACCACCGCTTCTATTCCGCCCAGAATGCCATCTTCTACCTGTCCGGCAACATGGGACTGGAGCAGGAGCTGGCCCATATCGACGCCGTATTGACCGAGAAGGGCGTGTCTGCCTATGAGAAGCCCGCTCCCGCCCCCCTGCAGGCACCTGTGGTCAGCCCCGACGGCGTGGCCTACTACCAGCTTGCGGATAATGAGGAGATCGCGGGGAATACTCACCTCATGCTGTCCTATATCCTCAGCGAGGACAAGACCCCTGCGGTGTTGGCAATGAGCCTCCTTTCCCGCTATTTGGCCGAAAATACGGAGTCTCCCTTGACCAAGGCGGTTCTGGATGCAGGCGTGGGACAGGACTTCCGTATGTTCTGCGATGACGGCTACCGTCAGCCCATGCTCTGCTTCACCATGGGGAAGTCGGATCCCGAAAACGCCGAGAGCCTCCGCAGGGTCATTCTGGACACCCTGACCGAGATGTGTCAAAAGGGCTTTGACAAAGACCGCCTCATTGATCTGGTGGACAACCACGAGACTGAGTGCCGTCGTGCGTCCCTGTCGGTCAGAACGGGCTTCCGCATCATGGAATCCTTCATGCGGGAGCAGGTGCAGGTCGACGACGCTGTGCCTGTCAACGATCTGGCTGCCCTGCGAGAGGCTATGGCCACTGATGACCGCTACTTCGAGAGTCTGATCGAAACCTACGTCCTGAATTCCAACCATTGGGGCATGACCCGTTGCATCCCCTCCCGCACCCTTACCGAGGAGAAGCGGGCAAGGATGAATACCCGATTTGAGGCTGAGGCAGAGAAGATCAATGCCGTAGAGGGCGGATACGCTGCTTTGGAAGCCCATATGGCCGCCTTTAACGAGTACCTGACCGCTCCCGATTCTCCCGAGGCGGAGGCGTCTGTTCCTCACCTCTCCCCCGCCGATATTGACACAACCCTGCAAGCCCGTGACGTGGCCGTGGAGACGACCGCGGTGGGCGGTTGTAAGACCAAGTTCCTGTCCTACGTGACCGAGACCAACGGCATGGTGCAGGCCAGCCTGCTCTTTGATCTTGGCGGCCTTGGCGGGGACGAGCTGTTCTATACCCGTTGCCTCCATGACGCCATCATGAGACTTCCCGCAGGGGAGTACGGTGTTCCCGAGCTGACCCAAAAATGGGTCAACCTCCGGACACGCGCTTCTCTCAGCTTCCGTGTGGAGACCACGAATGAGGCCTACCTGTCGGTGAATCTGGACGCCCCCGCTGAGAGACTCTCGGATGCGGTTATTCTGCTGAAGGAGTACCTGGCCGCCCCCGTGTTCGATCGCACCATCCTCTCCCGCATCTTCTCCAATACCTCTCATATCCGCAGTATGATGATCCGCCACGGTAACGGTACCGCCTTCCATCTGGCCACCCGCGCTTTGTCTCGGTCGGGCTTGTATGACGAGTACCTGGCGGGCGAGTCGGCTTACCGCCGTCTCTCGGAGCTGGCCAATCGCTTTGAGGATAATGCCGACGCCCTGATCGACGGTATGGCCGCCGTTTGGAAGAAGATCACCGCAGGCGTCACCCCCATCGCCTTCTTTACAGGTGAGGCAGATGCCTATGAGGCATGGAAGACCGCCATCGCCGATCTGCCCGTGGCCTCGGCCGTTACCCCCCGAAAGGTAGCTCCCCTGACCCTCTTCCCCCGTGAAAACTACGCCCTGACCATCCCCGGGGAGGTCAACTACTGTGTGGAGGCCTTTGATCTGGCGGATGCAGGCGTTGCCTACACCCCCAAGCTGTCGGTCATCCATACCTTCCTGAACAGCAAGTGCTTCTGGGACGAGATCCGCGCCAAGGGTGGCGCTTACGGCGCATCTGCTATCGCAACCCGTCAGGGGCACGTGGGTTATCTGTCCTACCGCGATCCCCGTGTGACCGACACCTACGGTGTCTACGTCAATGTGCCCGAGTGGATATTAGCGCATATGCCCGCCGAGGAGGAGATCGGCTCTCTGGTCGTCTCTACCGTGGGCTCTGCCTACTTCGCTCCCCGTAGTGAGATGGATCTGGGTCAGGCCGCTTTGGCTCGCTACCTGATCGGGCAGACCGCCGCAGACCGTCAGGCCGAGCTGGAGACCATTCTCTCTACCTCTCCCGCTGATTTTGCTGAGTACGCCGAGACCATCCGTGCCTTGAGCGCCGCCGGTAAGAGCATCAAGACCGCTCTGGGCGGTGCTGATGCCATCAAGGCCTCGGGCTTGTTCGAGGAAAAGAACGTTAAAGAGCTGTAAATTGGAGTTTGTAGGGCTCTGCCCTACACCCGCCAAGAACCTTTTGAGAAAAGGTTCTTGGAACTCCAAAACCTTTTAAAGCATTGTTACTTAAAGGTTTTTGAGATTCCAAAGAACTTTTTGCAAAAAGTTCTTTGGTGGGGTGCAGGGGCAAAGCCCCGCCCCTACAAACCCAAATTTACCTTTCTATTCCCATTAAGGAGAAATCATGGAAAACAACAACAAAACCCCCATTGTGGTGTCCATCGCAGGTCTTCCGAGACGCAAGCAGAAGAAGGTCATCAAGCGAATCACCAAGGAGGTGACCAAGGACAAGGGATTTAAGAAGTCCGTCCGCAGAGCCAACAGAAAGACGGGGCAGAAGCTGCCCAAGACCGTGAAGGAGGCCGCCGTTAAGGCCGCCGTGGAGGCGACTCTGGGCACTAAGACGGGAGAGCCCGCCATCCCCGAGAGGAAGAGCGGGCTGGAGGTCTACACCGAGCTGGTGGGGAGGTTTGCCGCCGCCCGTAAAAGGTACAAGAAGCACCAAAAGAAAAAACTGAAGGCCGCCAAAAAGGTAGGCTATGACCCCAAAACGGGCTTTTATAAGCTCCAAAAGGCCGACAAGCTCAAGAAGGCCAAGCGGGTCAAATTCAAAAAGGCCAAGAAGGCCAAGAAAAAGTAAGGCGAGGAGGGAAGCAGCATGAGTGAGGTAACCGCCGCAAAAAAGAAGATCGCCGTTATCACCGGGGCATCCTCGGGCATGGGACGGGAGTTCGTCCTGGCGCTGGACAGGCAGGAGAGGTTCGACGAGCTGTGGCTCATCGCCCGCCGTAAGGACAAGTTGGAGGCTCTGGCCGCCGAGACCCGCGCCCCCGTCCGTGCCATTGCGCTGGATCTGGGGGTGCAGTCCGAGATCGACAAGTATAAGGCGCTCCTGGAGGCCGAGACCCCCAACGTGGCCGTGCTGGTCAACGCCGCAGGCTTTGGTAAGTTCAAGGCCTTTACCGACCTGCCGCTGGAGGAACAGCTTGCCATGATCGACCTTAACGATAAGGCGCTGGTCTCCATGACCTACCTGACCCTCCCCTATATGACCGAGGGTGCCTGCATCTACCAGTTGGGCAGCCTTTCCTCCTTCCAGCCCGTGCCTTATATCAACGTCTACGGCGCCTCTAAGGCCTTCGTGCTGAGCTTTTCCCGCGCCCTGAACAAGGAACTCAAGAAGCAGAAGCGGGGCATCAAGGTCATGGCCGTTTGCCCCGGCTGGGTCTCCACGGATTTCTTTGACCGTGCGGTTTTGGATAACGATACCATCGTGTACTACAACCGATTCTACACCGCCGAGCAGGTCATCCGCCGCGCGCTGAAGGATATGAGGAAAGGGAAGGACGTCTCTGTCTGCGGCTTCCCCATCCGTACTCAGGTGTTGGCCACCAAGCTCCTGCCCCACGGAATCGTTATGGAGATCTGGTGCAGACAGCAGAAGAAATGAAAATGCTATAAAAAAGGGGAGGAACTGTTTCGGTTCCTCTCCCAATTTTTATGAGCAATATCAATACAAAGGATACTTCTCGCAAAGCCCCTTGACGATGGCTCTGCACTGGTCGGCAGTACCCTCGAAGTCGGTAGCCACCATCTTGAACAGACGGGCGATGATCTTCATGTCCTCCTCCACGAGGCCGCGGGTGGTGACGGCGGGCGTACCCACGCGGATGCCCGAGGTCACGAAGGGCTTCTCGGGGTCGTTGGGGATGGCGTTCTTGTTGACGGTGATGTGAACCTCGTCCAGACGCTTCTCCATCTCCTTGCCCGTGATGCCCATGGGACGGAGGTCAACCAGCATGAGGTGGTTGTCGGTGCCGCCCGAGACCAGATCGAAGCCCTCGGCCACAAGGGCCTCGGCCAGCGCCTTGGCGTTCAGCACGACCTGATGCTGGTAGGCCTTGAAGGAATCCTGCAGAGCCTCGCCGAAGCACACGGCCTTACCGGCGATCACATGCTCCAGAGGGCCGCCCTGGATACCGGGGAAAATGGCCTTGTTGATCTTCTTGGCGATCTCCTCGTCGTTGCAGAGGATCAGACCGCCGCGAGGACCGCGGAGGGTCTTGTGAGTGGTGGTGGTGACCACGTCGGCGTAGGGAACAGGGGAGGGATGCTCACCGGCGGCCACAAGGCCTGCGATGTGAGCCATGTCTACCATCAGGTATGCGCCGATGGAGTGGGCGATGTTGGCCAGACGCTTAAAATCAATGGTACGGGGGTAAGCGGATGCGCCGGCCACGATGAGCTTGGGCATGACCTCACGGGCCTGAGCCTCCAGCTTGTCGTAATCAATGGTATGGGTATCGTCCTCCACACCGTAGGAAACGAAGTTGTAATACAGACCCGACAGATTCACGGGAGAGCCGTGGGTCAGATGTCCGCCGTGAGCCAGGCTCATGCCCATCACGGTGTCACCGGCCTGCAGGAGAGCCACGTACACAGCGGTGTTGGCCTGGGAGCCGGAGTGGGGCTGTACGTTGGCGAACTTAGCGCCGAACAGCTTGCAGGCACGCTCGATGGCGATGTTCTCTACCACGTCCACGCAGTGGCAACCGCCGTAGTAGCGCCTGGAGGGGTAACCCTCGGCGTATTTATTGGTCAGAACGCTGCCAACAGCCATCATAACGGCCTCGGAGACGACGTTCTCGGAGGCGATCAGCTCCAGACCGTCCCGCTCACGGGTCAGCTCGGCATCGATGGCGGCGGCGATTTCAGAGTCGAATTGGGCGAGATACTGATTCATTTCCTTAATCATGGATTTTGTACCGTCCTTTTGGTAAATAATACTTCATCATATTATTATACGGATTTTTTTGACGAAAGCAAGTCGTGATTTTCACAAAAATGAAAAGTTTTTTAAAAATATTTTGATATATGATTGACAAAACGGGGGTGTTTGTGGTATAATACCGTACAGGTAATAGTAGGGGTACTGTTTATCCCGTAAGAGATAGGATCGAAATACGAAAAGAGAGGTATGCAAATGGAAATAGCGATTATTGCACATGACCTGAAAAAAGAGTTGATGACCCAGTTTTGTATTGCCTATTGCGGTATCCTGAGTAAGCACAACCTGTGCGCCACCAGCATTACCGCTAAGTATATCTCCGAAGCAACCGGCCTGAACATCGAGCGCTTTTTGACGGGTGAGCAGGGCGGCGAGCAGCAGATCGCATCCCGCATCGCCTACAACGAGATCGACGTGCTTCTGTACTTCCGTGATACCCGTCCCACCGCCGGCTACGATGAGACCGAGCATGAGCTGCTTCGTATGTGCGACCTGTACAACATCCCCGTGGCCACCAACATCGCCACCGCCGAGGTGCTGGTCATGGCGCTGGATCGAGGAGACTTGGACTGGCGTGAGGTCATGAACCCCCGCTCGGATTACAACCGCCGCAGAAAGTAAGTCATTGGGCATCCGCCCGCCGAAAGGAATACGTCCCCCGAAGGGTCGCGACAGAGAATGGGAACAGCTCCGCAAGCGGAGTAGCTGTGAGTTCCCTCGCCAAAGCTCGGACGGATACCGCCCTTTTGTGAAAACTGAATAGGTGGTGTATGCCACGTGAGTGAAATATTCGGGTGGAACCGTGTGTTTTTTGTAACGCACCCCGAAGGCTGTCAAGAGATAGTCTTCGGGGTTTTTGTTTGAGGTGGAGGAATCGTGTATTCATACAATAAAAAGTTGGTTTCCAATGCACAGGAATTGAGAAAGAACATGACTGCCGAGGAAAGGCATTTGTGGTATGACTTCCTCAAGAAATTACCCGTTCCGGTCAAGAGGCAGAAGAATGTCTGTAATTACATTTTGGACTTTTATATACCAAATGCAAAACTGGCAATAGAAATAGACGGGCGTCAACATAACTTGCCCGAGTATTTTGAGGAAGACAAGATTCGGGATGAATCATTGAGAAGGTTAGGAATTACGGTTGTTCGCTACACGAATGATGATATTCGCAATCGATTTCAAGCCGTGACGAAGGATATATTGAAACGGCTGGGATTGGGGTTTGAGGATTTGGAGAAGGAATGATTGGTGCATTTCCCTGCGGGAAATGTCCATTCATCGGCTACTCATCCGTCGCCCTCAATCCTTCGCCTTGCCCTTGCAGACCAACGCAACCAGATAGCCGAAGACCAGCGCCGCCGCCGTGCCTCCCGCCGCCGCCGTGAGAGGGCCGGTCAGGGCGCCCAAAAGCCCCTTTTCCTCCACGGCCTCCCGCACACCCTTGGCGATCAGGTATCCGAAGCCCGTCAGAGGGACTGTCGCCCCTGCTCCGCCAAAGTCCGCAAGGCCTGCGTACAACCCCACACCGCCCAGAATGACGCCCGCTACCACGTAGAGTACCAGTATTCTTGCGGGGGTCATTTTGGTTTTGTC
>JAFXJW010000003.1 GCA_017532045.1 Clostridia bacterium
CATTTTTTGTTCCTCCGTACGTTTTATTTCATCAAAGCCTTATACCGTAAGGGAAAACGCGTACTTGACAGTTATCTTGTGTCCTTGCGATATGCGGTTATGACGTTCAAACCTCATAGTTCGTACGGGGTTCATATTGTTGACCATCTGCCCACCGATAGAGCCTGCCTGAGCGGAGGTCAGCTGACCGTTGTAGCCCTGGTTAAGGGTAACGCCCACTTCGTTGGCGGCCTCCATCTTGAACTGGTTGAGAGCCTGCTTTGCCTCGGGAACGAGGGTCTTGTTGCTTCTTGCCATGGTAATTGACTCCTTTTCGTCAAATGCTGCCGTTTCACCGATACACGGTTTTGTTCAATCGTGATTCGGGTGCGGCATGCGAATCTATATCATCGAGACCTCGAAGGACTCACCGTGAAAGCCCTTCGGGTCTTTCTCGGATATAGCATCCTCGTGTCTCTGGTATTATTGTGTTCGCTTTCGGGGGAATCATGAGTGGTAAAAAATGAAAAAGAAGCGTTGATTTGACGGAGAATTCCAAAAAAAACAGCCGCACCCTCGGGTGCGGCTGTTTTTTCGTTATACACATATGGGTTCTGTTTCCAAGGAACTCCCTCAATTTCCCTTAATATTGATCTTAAACGTCACCAACCGCACGCCTACGCCGCCATTCAGATTCACGTATGCGGAAATGGTCACGGTATGCTCGCCGAGGGAGAGATCTCTGATGTCAATGTGGAAACGGAATCGCTTAGCCAGCGCGCCGCCTGCATTGATGACGTCCTGCATGGGGGCGGAGGGAAGGCTCTTGTAGACCAGCTCGGCGCCGTCGATGGAGTAACCGAAGGTCAGAATATCGTGGCTATATCCTAGCCAGCCCGCAAAGCCCAGATCGGTGGTGCCATAGTCAATATCCACCGAGGTGGAGTCGTCAATGGTAAAGTACAAAAGTGTCTTGGCGCCGGCCGAGATGAAATCAAAGCTGTGAGCAACGTAACCGAGACGCTCGTCCGTGAGGGGGATCAGGTCGCTGACCTGAATACCCGTGAGGTCGGGATCCTCGTAGGGGGTGATGAATGCGGCGGCGGGACGGCCGAAGCTATTGCAGAGATTGATGGTCTCCCCATAGTGATCCTCGGAATCGTAGTTGTAGGCCACCGCCTTGACCTCGGTGTCAAAATGGGCGGTGATCTTGTCTTTGGCGGTAATTTCGGCGCTGACGGGAGCGACGAGGGAGTGCCCCATGGTGCTGCTCAAAAGACCGATCACACCCCGTACTGCCGTGCCGCCGTCCGCCGTAGCCAGTCCGTCTCCCACGTTAGAGAAGGAGATCTCCACGGTTCTTTGATCCTCGCTGACGGTCGCATTCTTGAGAATGGGGCCCGTCGCTGCCTCCAGACTGCCGTTTCCGCAGATCACAACGTCGGCCAGATCGACGATCTTGTCGGCCTGCTCGAACTTGCAGTAGGGGTGGAGATTGTTGTAGAAGGTTCTGTCCTTCCAGATGTCGCTGGAGACTACGGTGTAGCTGTTCTCCAGCATGGAGGGAATACTACCCATGAAGGCGCGGATCATACCCAGCTCCATGAAGTGGAAGGGCTCGGTAAAGTCGGCGGGCTTTTGGTAGATGGAGGGGAACTCAACGATGAATACAGGGAAGCACTTGTGGATCAGATTGTGGGTGGAGCGCATGTGGGTCAGCAGAGCCGCAAAGGTCTCGTTGAACTCCGAGGCCTCCTGCATCTGGTTGTTGCTCTCGCCCTGATACCACAGCACGCCCGCAATGGCGTATCGGGAAACGGGGGCGAGGTAGCAGTTGTACAGGTACCGGCCCATATGCTCGGTGTTGATGTTGGAATAGAAGACCTTGTCATCCTTGTCCCAGTAGTCACCGCCGTACTGATCGGCCAGAGCGTTGGGGAGGAAGGAGACGATGGGAGCGCCGCCGTAGGCTACCTCCATCAGACCGATGGGCACGGTGGGGTCTTTTGCGGTCATCTTGGAGGCAAAGAAGTAGCCGAGAGCCGAGAAGTGCAAAACAGCTCTGGGGGTGGTCTTTTGCCAGAAGATCTTGTTCTGCAGATCGGGATAGACGTAGGCATTGCCCTTCTCGGTGTAAACGCCGCCCGCCTCGCTGAGGTTGTTCAGGCGGATGATGGAGTCGGGGTCAATATCCTCCACGTGGATGTAATCGGCGGCGGGGCCACGGGCATCCTCCAGGTGATTTCCAATGGTGTAGTAGGCGTTGGACTGACCCAACACAAGATATACGTCTCCCACAAGAACGTCCTTGAAAACGACGGTCTTTTTGTCGGTGTAGATCTTCATCTCAGCACCCGTGGTGTCGGCCTGCAATCTTGCGCCGAAGGTGATGCACCACTTGCCGTTTTCAATGATCGCCTCGGCAAGCATGCCCTTGAACTCGCCCGAGACCTTCTTGCCGTTTTCATTGGTGGGAGCAAAGCCCCAAACCCGTATGTACTCGTCTCGCTGGACGACCATATTGTCCGAGAAGACCTGGGCAACGGTAAAATCGGCGGCGTATTCTGCGGAGATTATTTTGGTGTTCATGGGATTTTTCCTGCTTTCGTGATGTTGGGGGATATTTCCTTCCCCTTGCGCTTCATTATACTACAAATGGGGAAGTATGTCAAGAAATTTTTCGCCTGTCAAGAGTCTGCATTCGCCGTGGGAGGAAAAAGAACAATTTCGGACGGAAATTTATCGGAAACGGTGTAAATAGCCGATAAATACTTGACAGAATTCCCGAAAAGGGCTATAATACTATCATTGAATCATTCAGCCGATATATATACCGAAAGGAAACCTTACACCATGGCAAAAATGTGGGCAGGCCGCACCGACGGCGTCACCGACAGAATCGCGGACGATTTTAATTCCTCCATCCACTTCGACTCCCGTATGTACCGCCAGGACATCACGGGCAGCATGGCTCACGCCGCTATGCTTTCCGCCTGCGGGATCATCACCGAGCAGGACGCCGATACCCTCATTGCAGGGCTGGAGGGCGTACTGGCCGATATCGAGTCGGGGGCGCTTCCCATCGACATGACCTGCGAGGACATCCATATGTTCGTGGAGCAGGTGCTGACCGAGCGACTGGGCGACGTGGGCAAGAAGCTTCATACCGCCCGTAGTCGTAACGACCAGGTGGCGCTGGACATCCGTATGTACCTCCGTGACGAGATCACCGAGATCGTAAGCCTTGTCCGTGACCTCATTGAGGCGCTGGCGGATCAGGCCGAGGAAAATGCCGCCACCATCATGCCCGGCTATACCCACCTCCAAAGAGCCCAGCCCATCACCTTCGGTCACCATCTCATGGCCTACGCCATGATGCTCCTCCGTGACATCGACCGTCTGCGGGACACCGCTCGCCGTATGAATCTTTCCCCCATCGGTTCCTGCGCCCTGGCGGGGACTACCTATAACACCGACCGCCGCTTTGAGGCTTCCAGGCTGGGCTTTGACGGCATCGTCCTCAACTCCTTGGACGGCGTGTCCGACCGTGATTTTGCGGTGGAGTTCATGTCTGCCTGCGCTCTTATGATGATGCACCTCTCCCGCTTCTCTGAGGAGATCATCCTGTGGTCCAGCTGGGAGTTCAAGTTCGTGGAGCTGTCCGACGCTTATACCACGGGCTCCTCCATCATGCCCCAGAAGAAGAACCCCGACATGGCCGAGCTGATCCGCGGTAAGACGGGCCGTGTCTACGGCGATCTTGTGGCCCTCCTGACCACCCTTAAGGGCATCCCCCTGGCCTACAACAAGGATATGCAGGAGGATAAGGAGCGCATTTTCGATTGCGTGGACACCGTCAAGATGTGCCTGGCCGTGGCCGCTCCCATGGTGGCTACCATGAAGGCCATTCCCGAGAACATGAAAAAGGCGGCTCAGGGCGGCTTCATCAACGCCACCGACCTGGCCGACTATCTGGTGAAGAAGGGGCTGCCCTTCCGCACCGCCTACAAGATCTCGGGTCAGATCGTGGCCCACTGTATTCAGAACAAGGAAGTACTGGAGACCCTGCCTCTGGAGACCTACCGTACCTTCTCCGACCTCTTCGACACCGACCTCTACGACGAGATCAGCCTTGAGACCTGCGTGGCCAAGCGCATCTCCGAGGGCGGGACCTCGGTGGAATCGGTAAAGACGCAGATCGCCTTCGTCCGAGCAACACTGCATAATTGATCAAACGAAAAGCAGTTACCACGGGAGAATATCCTGTGGTAACTGCTCTTTTGATTCAAATCATATCAAAAGCATCTCCCGCTCTTGCAATCCTCCGTCGACCCGCCTCGGTAGCACAGCTCGTTGGGGCAAGTCCCCGTAGCCATCAGCTCCACGATGTTTTGCACCGTGGTCTCGGCGATATTGGAGAGGGCCTCCTCGGTGAGGAAGGCCTGGTGGGAGGTGACGATCACGTTGGGCATGGAGATGAGCCGCGCCAGTACGTCGTCCTCTAAAATGTGCCCCGAATTGTCCTCAAAGAACAGGTCGGATTCCTCCTCGTACACGTCCAGGCATGCCGCTCCCACCCTGCGGGATTTGATGGCTGTGAGCAGATCCTCGGCATCCACCAATGCCCCACGGGAGGTGTTGAGCAGCACCACACCCCGCTTGCACTTGGCCAGAGAATCCTTGTTGATGATGTGATAGGTCTCCTCGGTGAGGGGACAGTGGAGGGAAATGACGTCGCTCTCGGCAAATAGCTCGTCGGGGGTAACGTAGCGGACGGTGTCACCGTTATCCAGCCCCGGGGCGGGGAACTTATCGTAGCACAGTACCCTCATGCCAAACCCCCGACAGATGTCCACGAACACCCGCCCGATGCGCCCCGTGCCAATGACCCCCACCGTCTTACCGTGGAGATCAAAGCCCGTCATGTTGTTGAGGCTGAAATTGAAATCCCGTGAGCGGATGTAGGCCTTGTGGATGCGGCGGATGGAGGTCAGAAGCAAAGCCATGGTATGCTCGGCAACGGCGTAGGGAGAGTAGGCGGGGACACGTACCACGTGGATGCGCCCGAAGGCGTGCTTCATGTCCACGTTGTTGAAGCCCGCGCACCGCAGAGCCACCAGCTTCACTCCCAGCTCGCAGAGGCGGTCTATGACGGCGGCGTTCACCGTGTCGTTGACGAACACGCAGACACCGTCGTATCCGGCGGCAAGATCAACCGTATCCTCGTTGAGCTTAGCTTCGAAGTATTTGAATTCTACCTCCTGTTCTCCTCCGAAATGCTCAAAGGAGGGGATGTCGTAGGACTTGGCGTCAAAAAAGGCGATTTTCATGGGTGGATTTCCTTTCTGTTACGGTAAAAACATAAAAACACTTGCAAATTTGTGAAATATGGTTTATAATACTGATAGTATAGCTCCGATGACAGTAGCCTTATGCGTACTGTTGTCTCGAACAGTATAGTATACCATTTTTTTGAAAAAGTCAAGACTTTTTGAAAGGATTTTTATATGAATACCGCTCAGATTCCTGAAAACGTCCCCGCCCTCCCAACGACAGAAAAGACCACCGCCGCTGAGACGGCCTCCACCTGGGTTTGCCCCGATTTTAAGGTGTCGGGTGTCTTTTCCTCTCACATGGTGCTGCAAAGAGAGAAGCCCATTCGTGTATGGGGCTTTTCGAATACCCCCGGCTCCCGTGTAGCGGGTAGCTTTATGGGGGAGACCGTCACGACTACCGTAGGCGACGATAACCGCTGGACGCTGATCTTCTCCTCTCACCTTGTGGAGTGTGAGCCCCAGGTTATGGTCATCTCCGACGACCGAGACCATACCGTAACCTTTGAGGATGTCCTCGTCGGTGACGTGTGGCTCATTGGCGGTCAGTCCAATGCAGAGATGAATCTCGCCCCCTGCATGACTTATACCCCCAGTATGGAGTTCTACGACGGGGACAACTTCCGTCTCTTCTCTCAAACCCAGGGATTTACCTATACACATCAAGAGTTCTGCGCAACTCCCCAGCCCGATATTATCAACCCCGACTGGTGCTGGAAGCGCCCCGACAGGGAAGCATCCCTCTGCTTCTCGGCCCTTGGCTGGTACTTCGCCCATGAGGTCACCAAGCACATCGGTGTTCCCTTGGGTATGCTCATGATCGCCGCAGGGGGCGCCTGTATCCGAGAACTGATCCCCGTTGAGCTGGCTCACAGCGCAGGATATACCTACGGCGCAAACGTTCAGGAGGGTGGCTACTTTAATGCGCTCATCAATCCCGTTCTGGGTCTTGGATGCAAGGCCATGCTCTTCTTCCAGGGTGAGAGCGAGGGTTGTGTTCGGGAGCAGGCTGAGAGATACGCCTACGACTTTGCCCTGCTGGTAGCCGACGAGCGTGTCCGCTTCGGACAGGATTTTCCCGTCTATTACGTTCAGCTTTCCGACTACCGTGACGAAGGCTTTCAGTATTTCCCGTGGCTGGATATCGTTCGTGTCCAGCAGCTGGATGCTCTTGCCATCATCCCCAACTCAACAATGACTGTGGACATGGATCTGGGCACCCCCGAGGACTGGCCCGACTTCGCTCACTCTCCCCGTAAGCTGGAGCTGGCCGAGCGCCTGGCCAATCTGGCGTTGGCCAAGGAGTATGGTATCGGCCGTGAGACCGAATGCGCCTCTCCCCGTCCTGTCATGGCCACCCTCTCTGCCGATAAGAAGCAGGTCGTGGTGGAGTTTACTGACATTTCCGCAGGACTTATCGTCAGCGGACACAATCCTGCCGATAGCTACGGAATGGAGGTACAGGGCTTCTCGGTGGGCGACTACGACCACCGTACCCCCGCCCACGCCGTGATCACCAGCCGTCACGCCGTCACCGTGGATATTCCCGATGAGGTGCTGGCCGCCGCAGAGACCAACCCCGATGAGGCAAAGGCTGTCATGGGTCGGGTCAATTACGCATTTTCCGTCCGCGTTACCCCTGAAACCGCAGATCTGCGAGGAGGGAACAACTTGCCCGCACCGGCCTTCTCCCTGAACGTGACAGGGGTTTGAGCCTACGAAATATGATCCGTCAAAAAGGTGGGATTCCGTAACAGAATCCTGCCCTTTTTGCCGTAAGCCCTTGACAAATCCTCTCGACTGTGGTATAATGCCGAGGTATGGGAGCATAGCGAAGCACCCATAGCCGTACAGTGGCATATCGAAGCGGTCATAACGGGTGAGCGAAGTCGAGAAGACACGGTGTGTCTTCGAGGCAAGCGTGTCACCCCAATAAGGAGAAATGAAGACTTGCTGCGCAAGTCGCGCATTTCGACTATATTGGGGGAAGGGCACGAGTCTTGAAAACCGTTTGAACGGTTTGGTCTCTCTGTTCACAATTTCATACGGAGGCATATCGAAGCGGTCATAACGAGGCTGTCTTGAAAACTTCCTTCGTCTGTTTATGTAATCTCTTAAAAACCCTTGATTTTATTGGGTTTTTCACAACTTAATATGCACTTTGCGAGAAGCGTTTCTCGCAGATTTCTCGCAATTTTCTCTACGGAGGGTTATCGAAGCGGTCATAACGAGGCGGTCTTGAAAACCGTTTGCCGGCAACGGCGCGTGAGTTCGAATCTCACACCCTCCGCCACTTTGCCTTGGAGCATTACGCTCCAAGGCTTTTTTCTTTGCTTACTGCGTATCATTTTTTGACTCGTTAGGCGGTGATTGCAAGTGCGTTTTCGATGACGGATGCGCTTCCTCTCTTGCTCTGTGCATCAAGGTGAGCGTAGGTGTCTGCGGTGATCACTATCGTGCTGTGTCCGAGCCATGCTTGGATTTTCTTCATGTCCTCACCGTTGGAAAGCATGAGGGTTGCACAGGAGTGTCGCAGGTCATGGAATCGAATCTTGTCGAGTCCATGCTGTCGCAGTAAGACAGCGAAGTGGTTCGTTACGTAGTTTGGCTTGAAGAGGTTACCCATCGCATCCACGCAGACATATTCTTCATATTGTCTGTTGTACGATCCACGAAGCACTCGCTTCATTTCTTCTTGGCGTTCACGCTCTTTGCGGAGTTCCTCACGGATGAAGGTCATCAGCGGAAGGCTTCTCATAGAGGATTTGGATTTCATGATGTCCATTCCTCTGATTACCGTTTTGCCGTTTGACTTGTCCTCGATAACCTTATGGCGGAGATGGATGAGTTCTTCTTCCTCGTCTATTGCCGACCACTTGATTCCGAGTACCTCGCTTCGTCTTACACCGTAGTAGATGGTGAGCATTACCACGATGCGAAGCGGATCATCTTTGAGAGCCATAAGCAGATCTTTGAGCTTTGCTTCATTGTAGTAGTTCGCAACATACTTTACCGCTTTGGGGCGGTTTGCTTGGTCGCATGGATTGTAAGGGATTATCCTTTTCTTCATTGCGTGCTTGAAGGCAAGGTGGAGGAGGTTGTGGTGTTTTTGTGCGGTACAGCCCGACAGCCCTTGATCCATCAAGTAGTTGTAGTAGGCGTTCAGTTCATCGCCGGTCACATCTTTGATCGAGATGTTGAGTTCTTCGAAGTACGGAATCATCCTTGCTTCAATCATTCCTTGATAGGTGCTATAGGTTGTAGGTGCTATGCTGTGCTTGTATTCATCCAACCATTCCACAAGGTACTCATGGAGTGGAAGCTCGGCGACTCTACGCTTTTGTTGCTCGGCTTTGGAGAGGTTTTCCATCAGATAAACCTTTCCTGAATTGTATTCGGCGAGGATTTCGTTGAGTCGGCGGTTGGCTTCGGTCTTGCTTCCTTTCTTGGCTTCAAGATCGAGTCCGATCCATTTTTCCTTTCTTTTACCTTCGGTTGTGTACAGATTGATTACGGCATACCACTTGCCTGCCTTTTCGGTAAGGCGACCTGTTATTGGTTTCATTATGTTTCTTCTCCTTTTATTTATTTTGTATGTAGGTGGTATGCTCGTCTGCCTGACTATAACATACCACAGAAAGTCATTAAAGTCCAGAGATTATTCGGGATTAAACGGCATTGAATTGATAATTTTTTGTGTCCGTCAGAAAAGAGACGATACACATCTTCGGAACGATGATTTTTCCCCCGACTTTGATGGAGGAAAGGCGACCGCTATTTATAAGGTCGTAGGTTTTGTTTTTGCCAAGACGAAGAACTTTCGCTGCTTCGATCACGGTCATGACTTCGGGTTCGTTCTTTAACATGGATAGGCAGGTTCTTTCGGTCATCTTATTTGTCCTCCTGATTTATTTCCAAGCTCACGCAAATGGCGCGGTTTACTCTCGTCATCGTTGGTGCTTCTAAAGTTCCGACATATTCACGAAGACGGGTTTTATCAATTGCCCTGATGTGTTCGAGAAGGACGAAGGAGTCCTTGGGAAGAACCTCCGCTTTTACAAACACATGAGTCGGCAGATAAGTTTTCTTTTGAATGCTCGTGATCGGTGCGATGATTGTTGTTGGGCTGTGCTTGTTTCCTACATTATTCTGAATAATAAGAACAGGGCGGATACCGTCCTGTTCGCTTCCTTGTACGGGGCTTAAATCGGCGTAGTAGATTTCGCCTTTCCTAATAGTTTGTATCATATGTTTTCTCTCCTTATAGTTTTAAGTAAAAAGCGGTCGTTGAAAAAAATCCAACGACCGCTTGTAATTTTCAGTATCAATCGTTTTTGTTTGCTGTTCATATTTATCCTCGATACCCCTGAACAACGGGAACATATCTCTCGGTCATGCATTTGACCTCATTGGAATCTCACCACTCCGTGGATCTCACGGAGGCGCTTTCATTGGTTGCGACGGCTCACCTTTCTGTTTAGGCTTCAACGCTCGACCTGTGACTAAACGCAAGTATCATTATTGCTTCTGCCTGTCGTGGCCTTCGATGCGAGTTGCTGTCGCATCGTCAGAGTCTTGAAGACACGATTACCGTGTGTTCGCTCTCGTAGCTCGTTCCTCACAGAACAGCAGAAGGAAGGTTAAAGATATGCTGATATTCAGTTTTCAAGGATCAATTGAGGCCTACAGAAAAAGCCCCCTCACTTTCTCTGCCAAAAAGTGAAGGGGGCTATGCGCTTAATTTTTCAATTTTCTAAAAATTTCCTCAACTTTTTTAATATACGGGATATTTTTCTGCTGATGTTAGATTGATTCACTCCATAGATTTGGCTCAACTCAACTTGAGATATTTCCATGAAAAAGTGTTCTTCGATAAGCTTCCGTTCATCGTCTGTAAGGAGAGGTAAAACAGACTTGAGTTTTTCCACCATGAGCTTTCGAGTTACAATCTCGGCAACATCTTCGTTAGGATCAACGAGCATATCTTCTCCACAGAATTCCTCGCTATCGAGAGAGTGATAACTGATAATGTGTTCTACGGCAAGTTCGTCAAGATATCTTTCGCGCCGTCTGTCACGATAGTATTCCTTATAGAACTCTTGACTTACTTCCATAAGAACACCGCACGAAGA
>JAFXJW010000049.1 GCA_017532045.1 Clostridia bacterium
AAATACCCTTTGTGGACAAGAAATTTTTAAAGTTACAAATTGCCGCAATTTACCATTAGATTGGCTTTTGCGAAGCAAAAGGCTTCATCCATTTTGCATTTTGCATTTTGCATTTTCAAACTCCCCGATAAACCCCAATTTACAAACAAAAACGTCCCTGCACAAAAAGATGCAGAGACGTTTCGGGGGTACCTTCTACGGCTGATGACCGCGGGGGCATGGAACCTGGCGAATTTGCCGATCCGTAAAGGATCAATCCTCGTTGTCGTCAGAGAATGCGCCGTCAACCTTTTCAAAATCTTCCTTAGATGCGCCACACAGGGGGCACACCCAGTCTGCGGGCAGATCCTCAAAATCGGTTCCTTCATCGATTCCGTTATCGGGATCGCCTACCTTGGGACGGTACTCATAACCGCACAGCTCGCAAGCATATACGCTCATTCCTTTCCCTCCTTCCACATGGTGATCATAATTTTTCAAAGCCTCAAAGAGGGCTTCAAAAAATGTCTGTAGTATATAATATAGCAACACAGGCATTTTGTCAAGAGGATAATTCATTTTTTCTGAAATTTTCTTTAGTAGACAAATTCCGCAGAAGGCTGACTCTATATTTTATCAAAATTACAGAGGAGAGGGCGGGAGGCACGGTGGCCGCCCATCCCCCGTTATTTCCGCCGTTGTACGGTACCTCCTGCATTTTCTATGTTGTCCCTGCATACTCTCTACCGATTCGGGACAACTCCCATCACGGAAAGGATGATCCTATGGCCAAGACCTTCACCCCTCGCTCTACCAAGGGCTCAGGCGCCGCAAGACGGTTTGCCTTCAACGCACTCTCCCTTATCGCCGTAGGGCTTTTCATGCGGACGGTGGGGGTAGCCTTCAACGCCTATCTGGCCAGCCGTGCCGGAGGTGAGGTTATGGGGCTATACTCCCTGCTGTTCGGGGTGTACGGACTGGCTCTCACTCTGGGGAGCGCGGGGATCAATTTAGGCACCACCAGGATGGTGGCCGACGTCATGGGAGAGTTTTGCCCAGACAGTGAGCTCTCCCTCTTGGGCTGCGAGGGCGATATTTGCCGCCGAGCGATCCGCCGGGTCATGAAGAAATGCTTGTCGTACAGTCTGATCTGCAGTACGGGAACGGGGATTCTCATGCTGACAGCCGCCCCATGGATCGGTACTGTATGGCTGGGAGACGGGCGAACGGTGCTGTCCTTGCAGGTGCTCGCATTGACTCTGCCCCCCATTGCGGTGTGTGCCTGTCTGGGGGGGTATTTCACGGCGGTACGACGGGTGGTACGCACCTCGGCGGTAGGCATCGGCGTGCAGTTCATCCGCATAGGATTTTGTACCTACCTATTGACTCTATGGCTGCCTCAAGGAGTGGAAATGACCTGCCTTGCCTTAGTGCTGGGTGGCGCTCTGTCAGAGCTTTGCGGGCTTTTTTTGACAGTCTTTGCTTATCTTATAGACCGTCGCAGACATATGCGCCTATCCGTCAGCGCCGACTGCGATGGGAGTGAGGAAGCTGTTTCCACCAGAAAGCTGTTGGGCATTACGGTTCCCGTCACGCTGGCGGCCTGTCTGCGGTCAGGACTTCTGACTCTGCAACACATCCTCATCCCCAGAGGTCTCAAGCGAAGCGGCGCAAGCTGGGAGGCGGCGCTGACCTCCTACGGTATTCTGCACAGCATGGCTCTACCCGTGGTTTTGTTCCCCTCGGCCTTCATCTCCTCCTTTTCGGGACTACTGGTGCCCGAGGTAGCCGAATCCATCGCCCGAGGGGACAGGGAGGGGGTGGCAAGGCTGGCCTCCCGTCTGGTGACTCCCGCCCTCATCTTTTCCTTTGGCGTGGCAGGAGTCATGGGGTGCTTTGGGAAGGAATTAGGAACGGCGATCTACGGAAGCGCCGAGGCAGGTATGTACATCCGCATACTGGCCCCCCTCATTCCCATCATGTACGTGGACAGCACAGTGGACGCCTTCCTCAAGGGCATGGGAGAGCAGGTCTACTCCATGAACGTCAACATCATTGATGCGGCAGCCTCGGTACTGCTGGTGTGGCTTCTCCTGCCCCGCATGGGGCTGTGGGGCTACGTGGTGGCTATCTACGTCACCGAGACCCTCAACACCACCCTCTCCCTCTGCCGTATGCTTCGCATGAGCCGTATGCCCGTGAGGCTTTGGAAGCAGGTGTTTGGCCCTCTGCTCTGCGCCGTGGGGGCGACTACGGTCTGCCGTTTGGTGGGGAGGCTTGGCGGAATCCCTCTGTCAGGTGGGGTGAGTCTGGTCATAGGGATATCCGTCAGCGGTGTTCTGTACCTGCTTTTGTGCATAGCCACGGGAGTTTGGGGACAGGAGCAGACCGGGGATCTCAAGCGGGTGTTTGAGCGGTGAAAAAGGGAGGCTATCAGCCTCCCTTTTTACACTATATCAATTATTTTCCATCTCTCGGCTATGAATATGGGGCAGGAGCAGGATAGCGGCGAAGTAGATCAGAGTGCTGATCATTACGTCGCTGAAGAGGGTGACGATCATATCCAACCAGCCATCGGTATAGCCGAAATTCGCATACAGCGTGATCTGGTAGACGTGGTAGCTCACCTCACGGGAAAGGAATATGGCCAAAACGCCTACGAAAGAGGCCAACTGGAGGGGATTGCGGAAGGAGAGTAGCTTCCCAAAGGGGAGGACGGGAGCGGGGGCAGCCGTCTCGGTCAGCTCGGATTGGTAGGCAGCCATCTCGGCCTTGCGGTCATAACGGGTCTTGGCCATGGCGACCACGGCAACGGCAAGGGCGTAAGGCACAAGCTCCAGCGCCATCATGATAAGGATCATGGGAAGATCCGTAAGGAATTCGTCAAGACGGGGAAGACCCGAGTAGGTCAGCACGTCCATGATATAATTGAGGACGAACTTGCCTGCCGTCAGGAGAGTAAAGGCCAGAATGACCCCCTTGCCCCCCTTCAAGCCCTTATGGAAAACCGCATGGACGGATGCGGGATAGCACACGGCGATGATCGCCAGATCCCACAGTCCACCGTCGATGAGGTAATACAGGAGGGCGGTATACCAAGCATTCATGTGGGTGACGTCGTTGCCCAACAGGACGTATACGGGGTGAACCAGCAGGGACTTAACGGCAAATCCAATACCGGCCACCAACAGGGTCAGCCAGAGGGTATAGGACGTGGATTTTTTCTTTCGATAAAGAGACATGAAGGCGTCCTTTCGAGTGTTTATTTCTTCAACGAAACGGGTCAAATATCTTCATGTATTATACACGAAATTCCCACTTTTGTCAAGTACTTTTCCCGAATCTTCGGTTTGAAGGATACGCCCAGCCGACAGAAAACGGACGCCGCGACTTGCGCGACGTCCGTCATTGCTGATAAATTACTTGCCGGAAGCGAGCTTCTCGATCTCAGCAGCGAAATCTTCCTGCTTCTTCTCGATGCCCTCGCCCTTCTCGAAACGGCAGAAGGAGGCGATGGCGATGTTGCCACCCAGCTCCTTAGCGGTCTTGGCGACGTACTGACCAACAGTCATGTCGTCCTCCTTAACGTATGCCATGTCAACCAGGCAGTTAGCCTCGTAGAACTTGCCCAGCTTACCCATGATGATGCCCTCCAGAACCTTCTCGGGCTTGTTAGCCATCTTGGGATCGTTAGCGAGCTGAGCCTTGATGATGTTCTTCTCGGACTCGATCACAGAAGCGGGAACGTCATCTCTGGTCAGGTAGGGAGTGGGATATGCGCCGATCTGCAGAGCGATGTTCTTAGCGAACTCGGCAAAGCCGTCCTTGTCGCCACAGTCGGTGTCGAACTTAGCGATAACGCCGATGGAGCCTGCGCCGTGAATGTAGGTAGCGGTCAGACCCTCGACCAGAGCGAAGCGGCGAACGCTCAGCTTCTCACCGATCTTGAAGATCTCTTCCTTAACCTTCTCCTCAACGGTCACGCCACCCTCAACGTACTGGGAGGCCATCAGGTCCTCCAGGGTTGCGGGCTTGGTAGCCAGAATAGTCTTCAGCAGGTTCTTAACGAACTCCTGGAAGGACTCGTTCTTAGCAACGAAGTCGGTCTCGGAGTTGACCTCGATCATAGCAGTCAGGTCACCCTCCTTCATGATTGCAACGATACCGTCGGCAGCGATGCGGTTTGCGATCTTGGACGCAGCCTTCAGCTCGCCCTTCTCGCGGAGCAGCTTTACGGCAGCCTCAAAGTCGCCGTCAGCCTCAACGAGTGCCTTCTTGCACTCCATCATACCAATACCGGTCTGCTTACGCAGCTCGGCAACGTCCTTAGCGGAAATGTTAGCCATGATTTTGTACCTCTTTTATTTATTTTAGGGGTGCGGAGAGCGGTGTGAAATTACTCTGCGTCGGTGGTCTCGGCAGCAGCCTCACCGGTCTGCTCGCCCTGACGACCCTCGATCACGGCGTCAGCCATAACGGAGGAGATCAGCTTGATGGCGCGGATCGCGTCATCGTTACCGGGAATGACGTAGTCGGCATCGTCGGGATCGCAGTTGGTATCAACAATAGCGATTACGGGAATGCCCAGCTTCTTTGCTTCCAGAACAGCGATGTGCTCCTTGTGGGGGTCAACGATGAAGATGGCGTCGGGCAGTCTCTCCATGGTCTTGATACCGCCGTAGGACTTCTCCATGTCGAAGATCTCCTTCTGCAGACCTGCAACCTCCTTCTTGGGGAGCAGATCGAAGGTGCCGTCCTCCTGCATCTTGTTCAGACCGTTCAGGCGGTTGATGGAGCGCTTGATGGTCTTGAAGTTGGTCAGCATACCGCCGGGCCAACGAACGTTGACGTAGTACTGGCCGCAGCGCTCAGCCTCTTCCTTGATGGCCTCGGCTGCCTGCTTCTTGGTACCGACGAACAGAACGGTGCCGCCCTGAGCGGAGAGGTCACGAACGAAGTTGTAAGCCTCCTCAAACTTCTTGACGGTCTTCTGCAGGTCGATGATGTAGATGCCGTTTCTCTCGGTGAAGATGTACTCCTGCATCTTGGGGTTCCAGCGGCGGGTGTGGTGACCGAAATGGACACCTGCCTCCAGCAGCTGCTTGATGGTGATGATAGACATTTCTATGTCCTCCTTTTGGTTTTTCCACCACAGAGGCACGTGCGACTGATCCTCGGGAGTCGTTCCGAGGACACCGAGCCGCCGATTGCATCTGTGTGTGTATTTGTTTGGTGTGTTTTTTCGCACACTGGCATATTATAACATACACAGTTTTATTTTGCAAGAGGGAAAATGCAATTTTACAATTTATTTACATTTCAAGTCAGTCCTCCCTGCCCTCCGTAAGAAAACCTCGGCGTTTACCGTCCCAAAGCCCTCTATGGCAAGGGAGCGACAACCGCCGAGGCGAGTATGTAGAATGGGTGTTTTCTTACCTTCGCTTCCCTCTTCCGCTGACGATACAGGAGGTCAGGTCGGCGGCGGTGAGCTTGACCAGTACCGTATCCTCCCCGATACACTCGATGCGGCACCAAGGGATGCGATAGCGCTCGGTCTTACCGATCCCCAGAAAGCCGCAATCACGGGGGATGACGAGGGCGGTGACTCTGCCGTCCTCGGCGCAGAATTCCAACGCTGAGGGATAGCCGAGCTTCCCTCCATCGCAAAGGTTGATGACCTCCATACAGAAGAGGTCGGCGGTTGTGATCTCTCTCATAAGCATATTCCTTCCCACACAAATCAATAGTATGGTAGAGAGTATGCATCCGCAGACCGTTATATCACTTTCTCATCCGTCCTGCGCGCTTTACATTTACAATGAGGAAGCCGATTGCATATGTAACGGGAGTGGCCAAGGGTACCGCCAATGCCCAAAGGGGATACAGTCCTGCGGTCAGAGCTACGGCCACGGCGGCCACGTAGGCAAGGATCAGCGCCATGGTGGTAAGAAACACGGTGGAGTCACGGCGGGGATGGGGCACACTGCGGTAGATCGCCAGCTGGAGTCCAACAAGGCACAAAAACAGGAAGTGGGAGAGATCGCCTCCAAACTCCACCTCGCAGAAGCGGCACACAGCGGCGGTCAGAACGGGCAAGCACACGGCGACGGCTACAGACACCAGCTCGCCCAAATACGTAACATGGGGGGTGGTGATGTCCTGTTCCATGGTACGGCGAGGACGAGGAGTAGCGGGATGGGGGAGAGCCACGGTGGAAAGAAGGATCAAAAGATCGATTCCGACTCCCGAGAAGAGCATAGCGGTCGCCGCAGGCAGACCTGCGCCCAGCAAAACGGAAAGCATCAAGATCAGCAAGCGACCGACCTGAGACAGAAGCAGGAACTTGAATACTCGGTCTGTGGTATTCTTAACGTGATCGGCGCAAAGCAGGGCGCGGCGGACGCCCACCACACCGCCACCCTCGGAGGTGGTGCGCCGCACCACGATATCGGCTCGGCGACGGGTGATATCGGTGGCAATTTGACTCATCGGCTCGCCGTCCGGAGCGGACAGGGCCTCCTGCCCCGACACAGCGCCTCCCGACAGACGGGGATGGCCGCTCTCAGCCGAGGAATAAAGTGTGGGCGAGCAGGTGATCGCCACGTCAGCGGCGTTCAGAATGGAAACGTCCTCCCGCTCCACCGACAGAACAGCCACGGTGCGGCCACTCTCCCGCAGAGTGCGGATGCACTCCTTCACGCAGTCGGCCGTACAGTCCGTAAAGGTACGCCATCCCTCCTCCAGCAGTCGGACTGCATCTGCGTCGGGGGTCCCCAGAGACAGGGCGGGGTGAGCCTCGGTCAAGCCGCACTCACCGGCGGCACGGATATCCACGTCGGCGTGATCCTTGAGGAAAACGCTCACACGGACACCGGCAGTCTCCAGACTCCTGACCGCACCTGCAGTCTTGCGACTGGTATGGGGGGCATAGGTCAGCATACCGCGGACGGCGATCTCCTTCCCCACCCTCGTGAGAATAAACAAGGCAAGTCGCCCCGTGCGGATCGCCTCCCGATAGGCACGGTACAGATCCCCTCGGAAGGCATCCGTCATAGGAAGCGGAAGCCCCCCCTCATAGCGGGTATTGCAGGATACGACGGACTCATAATCCCCCGTCAGGATCACCGTCACACGGCGATTCCCCTCGGCGGTGGGAAACACGGCGGAAATGCCGTCGGTCTCGGCTCGGAGATCCTTGGCACGGATCAGGAGAGCATCGGTGTCGATCTCTGCCCATTCCGACAGGGTATCGGCCAAGGCGTTCAGGGTATCCGAGGGAATGCTTCCCTCCCACTCCTCTGCCACGGGATAGGACATAAGCCCACGGCGATACAAATATACGAATTCGGCTACCGTCTTTGCCTGCTCGTCGGCCTCGGGACGGTCAACGTGATAGGTTTGATCCCCCATGTACAGAGTATCGGCATGGCTTTGTCCGTCGTGAAGGGCGGCTGAGCCCACCAGTATGAGGTCTGTAACCTTGGTAAGCATCTCGGGATCGACGGAGGATTTCAGATCGGCGCTGTTGACGGTATCCCGCTCCGAGGCGGCCTTACGGCGAAGGGTGGCGTTAATGAAGCACCCCTTAGCCAGCACGTGCTCGGTGAGCGTCACGGTGGCCACGGCCAGAGCCGACAGGAAGATATCCAGCAGATCGTAAAGATCCCCCAGGGTGAAGATGCCCACGGCGGTAATGGGGAGGATCAGAAAGATGAGGAAAAGATTGTACCCGGAAAGCCCGTGAGCCGCCTTTTTGTTTAGAGTGGGCTGTCTGCCGACGCGAGGGGACTCCAGCCCCCCGGTCAGTCCGCCCACATGGGTCTCGCTACCCACGGCTACGACCACGGCAATGGCGAAGCCTTCCTCCACAACACCTCCCGCAAAGGCCATATTGACAGGGGAGAGACGGAAATTTCCGACTGTGTCGGGTATGGCGGCGGCATCCTTCTCCAGACGATGGGAGGGGCGGTCGGGATCGGTATCAATCTCTCGCTCGGACACCGCGAATCCGTCGGTGCGGAGCAGACGGCAATCCGCAGGGACCATATCCCCCGGATGGAACAGAAGAATGTCTCCCCGCACAAGCTCAGAAGCGCCCACACGGCAAATGCGACGACCTCGCAGGACTCGGCTGACGGGGGCATCATAGGCGGCCATAGCGGCATCCACCGAATCCGAGCGGTGCAGGAAAGCGGCCGACAGGGCGGTCTGTCCCAGCCCCAGAAGCAGGCAGACGAGACCGAGAAACACACGGTCAAAGAACAGACAGGTGATGGAGACGGCCAACAGAAGCCACAGAGCGGGCTCCCGAAGAACGGTCTTGACACAGGTCGCAAGAGAACGGGGGCGGGTGCGGTAGAGGGGTCTGGCCATGGAAGCAGACAGACGTCGCTCGGCTTCCTTGTGGGAAATTCCCGAAGCGGGATCTGTAGCCAGATGGGCCAGAAGCTCCTCCACCGTTGCGGTGGCGGGGTTGATCCTGCGGCGCACCTTACGGCCTCGGCCTTGCTCGGCAGACGATTCGGCGTCATCCTTTGAGCGTGAAAAAAATTTAAGAAAGAAATATCCTGAAATCATATGCAGCTAACCTTCAGCTCTCCGTCCTTCACGTGAACCATAATGTGGGACAGGGTATGGGCATAATCCGCAATAACGGCCTCGGCAATAGGATCCTCCACGTTACGTTGGATATAGCGACGCATATTTCGCGCGCCAAACTTGGCCGAGAAGGACTTTTCGGCAATGAGAGCCGCGGCGGCATCGGTGTACTTGAGGGTAAGAGACTTCTCCGCAAGGGCGTCGGTCAGCTCCCCCAGCATGATGCGGACGATACGGGTGAAGTCCTCCTTACTCAGGGCGCGGAAGGTCACCACCTCGTCCACACGGTTGATAAATTCGGGGCGCAGGAAGGCGGAAAGGGCCTTCATGGTGGCGTCCTCTGCCTGATCCTCGGTGGTGCCAAAGCCGATGGAGGCGGTTTGACGGTCGGAGCCTGCGTTGGTGGTCATGACGATGACGGTATTCTCAAAATTAACGGTCTTACCGTGGGCATCGGTGAGACGACCGTCATCCAGGATCTGCAAAAGGATATTGAGGACGTCGGGGTGGGCCTTCTCGATCTCGTCAAACAGCACCACGGAATAGGGCTTACGGCGGATCTTCTCGGTGAGCTGACCTGCATCGTCGTAGCCCACGTAGCCGGGAGGCGAGCCGATGATACGGGAGACGGATTCCTTCTCCATGAACTCCGACATATCCAGACGGATGAGGGTCTCGGGGGAGTGGAACAGATCGTTTGCCAGGGTCTTGACCAGCTCGGTCTTACCCACGCCCGTAGGTCCTGCGAAGATAAAGGACACGGGCTTACGCTTAGCGGAAACCCCTGCACGGTTGCGCTTGACGGCTCTCGCCACGGCGGATACCGCCTTATCCTGTCCTACGATATGCTCCTTCAGGCGAGCCTCCAGCTTGTCCACCTGCTCGTATTCATTTTCGGTAACGGTGGTGGCGGGGATGCCCGTCCAGACCTCGATGACTGAGGCCAGCTCATGAGCGGTGAGGGTGATAGCGGAGCAGCCCGGCTCCAGCTCGGACAGGCGGGCGGAGAGCTTCAGCTCCTCGGCCTTGATGGAGGCCAGCTCCTCGTAGCGTCTCTGCATGGCCTTTTCGTCCCCGTCCGGGGTCTCCTGTGCTTCCAGCGCCTCACGGCGGGTCTTGATCTCCAGGAGGCGGTCACGGATCTCATAGGTCTCGTTTAGCTCTCCGCTGGAGAGAGAGAGGTGGGCGGCGGCCTCGTCCAGAAGGTCGATGGCCTTATCGGGGAGGTACCGGTCGGTGATGTATCGCTCCGACATGGTAACGGCCTTCACCAGAACGCCCTCGGGGATAGTGATATTGTGGTACTCCTCATAGTAGTGCTTGATGCCCTTGAGCATCTCCACCGATTCGGCCACAGAAGGCTCCTCCACCGTGACGGGCTGGAAGCGACGCTCCAGGGCGGTGTCCTTCTCGATATACTTGCGGTATTCGGTAAGGGTGGTGGCACCGATGATCTGTACCTCCCCACGGGAGAGGGCGGGCTTCAGAATGTTGGCGGCGTTGACCGAGCCCTCGGCCTCACCCGTGCCTACGATGTTATGCACCTCGTCGATGACGAGGATGACGTTGCCCTCGGACTGTACCTCTCCCAGCAGTCCCAGAATACGGGACTCAAACTGGCCTCGGAACTGGGTTCCTGCCACGAGAGCGGTGAGGTCAACGAGGTAGATCTCCTTATTCTTCAACTTATAGGGCACATCTCCCTTAGCCACACGGATGGCCAGGGCCTCGGCAATGGCGGTCTTACCCACGCCGGGCTCGCCGATGAGACAGGGATTGTTCTTCTGGCGGCGGCAGAGGATCTGGGTCACACGGGAAAGCTCCCGCTCACGGCCCACGATGGAGTCCAGCTTCCCTCTGCGGGCGGCCTCGGTGAGGTTGCGGCAGTAGGTGGTGAGATATTTCAGCTCCTTGCCGCTCTTACCCTTGGTCTGTCCCGACTGGTTGCCTCTCTTCTGGCGGTTGCCATCGGGATTTTGGGGGGCGGGGTGGTTCTCGCCGTTCTTTTTCAGCTCTCCGAAGAGGGCAGAGAGGCTCTTGCCCAGATTCCCCACACCCTCGGACCCGTCCTCACCGAAGAGGCTGGGCATATCGATGGCGGGGGCGCCACCGTCCTCCACGCCGTCGGACTCGGAGGGGGCGGCCATCATTTCATTCATGCTGTCCTCCATGGAGGATATCTGCTCGGGGGTGATGCCCATCTGCCCCGCAATGCCGTCCAGCATGTTGTTGACGGGCAGGCCTACCTCCTTGGCGCAACGCATACAGAGACCCTCGGAGGTTCTCTGTCCGTTCTCCATTTTCGTAATGAACACCACAGCGATCCGCTTGTGGCATCTTGCACACATGACCATATATTTCACGCTCGGGTTGAACCCGATATAACTCCTTTGCTTGGGATGGGCATCCATAAAAATACCCTTATTATATCATACCACTTTTCGGGGCGGTTGTCAAGAGGATAGCCGGACAATCTGACAAATTGAAACTCCCCTCCGTGTCGAAAACCGCCTTGACATTTCACGGCCATTATGATATACTACAATGGAGTATAAATATCTTCCGTGCCCGCCGTGCGGGCAGAAAGGACTTACATATGACCTACGTCGTCTCCAACCTCCACGGACACCTTGAGGAGTACAAGGCCCTGCTCCAAACCATCAAATTCAACGCCGACCGTGACGTTTTATACGTACTGGGCGACACAGTAGACTACGGCCCGGACGCCATGGCTCTCATAGAGGACATGAGCTACCGCCTCAACGTCTTCCCCATCGCCGGCGAGCATGATTTCACCGCCGTCAAGATGCTTGCGGGCTACGAGAAGATGCAGGCGGGACAGGCTCCCGACGGAGATTTCGTTGCCGATATGACCGCATGGGTACAGGACGGCGGCGAGCCCACCCTGTCGGGCTACCGTGCCTTGGACAAGGATATGCAGGAGGGTGTTCTTGACTACCTGTCGGACATGCCTCTGTATGAGGAGGTCACGGTGAACGGTCAGGACTATCTTCTGCTCCATCAGGGCATCTACGACTTCACTCCCGACGTGGAGCTGGAGTGGCTGGAGCCCGAGGACTTCTTCTCCGAGTCCCTCGACCCCACTGCCAAGTATTTCGAGGACAAGACCGTGATCGTGGGTCACACCCCCACCTCCGAGGGGAACGGCGGCGCAGATCGCATTTTCTACGGCAACGGCAGTATCTTCATCGATTGTGGGCTGGGCAGAGGCGGCCGACTGGGTTGTCTGCGCCTGGAGGACGGAAAGGAATTCTATGTCTGATCACAAGCACAACAAAAACGACAGGCCCGAGACCGTGACCCTCACGGTTCACGACTTGAACAATCTGGGCTGTGGCGTGGCTCGTATGCCCGAGGGCACTCCCGACGCAGGGCTTGTGGTCTTCGTCAAGGGCTCCGTCAGGGGGGACACCGTCAAGGCGCAGATCATCAAGCGCACCAAGTCCTTTCTCGTGGGCACGCTCGTAGAGATCGTGACCCCCTCCCCCATGCGGGATGACCAGGTCTTCTGCACGGCTCCCGAGGCCTGTGGCGGTTGCGTGTACCGCCACTTGAAATACGAGGACGAGCTGATCTCCAAACATAGCCGTGTGGAGAAGGCCTTCCGTCAGGCAGGGCTGTTCGACGTGGTCATCCGCCCCGTTCTGACCGTCAAGAGGGAGGGCCGGCACGTGACCCGAGGCTACCGCAACAAGGGTATGTACCCCGTCCGTCAGGGCAAGAACGGCATGGAGGCGGGCTTCTACGCCGCCAAGACCCACAAGGTGATTCCCTGCTTTGACTGCGCCCTCCAGCCCGATGCCTTCGGGGATCTGGTACGGGAGGTCTGCAGGCTTTGCGACAAGTACCGTGTGACCGCCTACAACGAGGAGACGGGCACGGGGACTCTGCGGCACATCTACCTCCGTGCCGCCGCCGACGGCTCTACCCTGCTCACCTTGGTCATAAACGATACCAAGCTCCATCCCAAGGCCTCCGAGGGTCTGGTACATGAGCTGGTGGGGAGATTCCCGAAGCTCTGCGGCATTCTTCTCAATATCAACCAAAAGAACACCAACGTAGTGCTGGGTGACAGATTCGTGACCCTGTGGGGTAGAGACTATCTGGAGGACACCCTCTGCGGCAAAAGGCTTCGCCTGTCGGCGGGCTCCTTCTACCAAGTCAACCGTGACGCCGCCGAGCTGCTCTACAACACCGCCGCCGATATGGCGGAGTTGACGAGGCGTGAGCATTTGCTTGACCTGTACTGCGGTGCGGGGAGCATCGGACTTTCCATGGCCGACCGTGTGGCCGACGTGACGGGTATTGAGATCATCCCCGAGGCGGTGGAGTGCGCCAAAGTCAACGCCGCCCTCAACGGGCTGGGGTCTGACCGCGCCCGCTTCTTCTGCGGGGACGCATCCGACGCCCGCAGATTCCTTTCCGCCGCCGAGGCAGGAGGCGCGCCTCCTCCCGATCTGGCGGTGATCGACCCGCCCCGCAAGGGTACGACCCGTGAGCTGATCTCCGAGATCGCCGCCCGTGACATCCAGCGAGTGGTGTACATCTCCTGCGAGCCCGAGACCTTGGGCAGAGACTGCGCTGTGTTCAGAGAGCTTGGGTATGAGATCGGAGAGGTGCAGCCTGTGGATCTGTTTCCCCGTACCGGTCATGTTGAAAGTTTAGTTTGTCTGACTCGTCAGACAAACTAAAGCGATATAAATCCCTTGCGGGATTTGCGATATACGCTTCACTTCGCTCGCGTGCGATATGCCTGCGGCGCGATATGTGCCTACGGCACGTGAGCGCACTCCGTGCGCATGGGGCGCGGGGATTTATATTCGCGTACTTTCAATCACGTTCGCCAAAGGCGAACATATCGCTGACAAGCAACGCTTGTCTATATCGCTGTTTTGCATGACAAAACAATATCGCGCACCGAAGGTGCATATCGCGTAAGCGAAGCGAACCCAAAGGAGTAAAAAACATAAACAAGACAATAAAAGAACTTGCGGTAGAGCTTACCATAGAAATTACCGCAGTTTGCGATCACATCAAAGGCAGAGCCATATTTGTAAATCAACTTCTGCGTTCCTGTTCATCAATCGGTGCGAACAGCTATGAAGCCAAATACGCCCAAAGCACCGCAGACTTTGTAAACAAACTTGAAATTGCGCTCAAAGAGTGCTATGAAACCGATTATTGGCTTGAAATTCTTTTCAAGGTCGGTTCGATGGACGAAAATACATATAAGACCCTTGCAAACAAATGTGGCGCAATTCGCAGAAAGCTGATCGCATCTATCACCACCGCAAAGGGCAACGGCTAAAACAACGCCCGTTCACACTGACAACACCGTCAACTCATGTACCTCGCAAGAAAAACAAAGCATACTGTGAAAATACTTTCTAAGAAGGAGTTTATCATGAACGAGAACGAAAACAAGAATGCGCAAACCATAGAGGAAGAATCCAAATCAGGCAGGAAAAGCGCCTCGAATTTCTGGTCCAAGGCATCTAACATGGGCAAAAAGGTCGCAGATAACGTTCAAAAAAATGCGATAGCCTTGTCCGAAAAAGCAAAGGCAGAAAATTATCAACGCAAGATGGAAAAGTACAACCCCCTTTTCATTAAGGAGTACAAAAGCAAGAATTTTCTCCTGCCTAACATGATCCGGATAGTAGATAACGCCAGTATTCAGAGTATTGACGTATGCGAGGGCGCCATTGGTTGGAGAGATCGATCAACTGAAGTAGAGGTATTATCGCTTTCGGCAGATTTTGCCGCTTCCTCCTCAATTTCTTTTTACCCCAATCTTACTCTCGGTGCCTTGTACTACCTGGATGCATATGATGAGCAGCGTTACGTAAATGTTGAACGCATCTTCAGCAAGGCACATGAAGAGAAACTGGCAGAACTGGAGCATATTGCATACATGTTGGGTGCAAAGCGTTGCTCTGTAGAACTACTTGAAGCCGATGGCATGGACAATCATTCGAAAAATCGCGCTGAAATAAGCAGCAAATTCGGAGCGTCCAAAAGCGAAGAAAAAGCACAAAGCTTTTCTCACGCAATGAGTGGAAAGACCGTTTCTACCTTCAACGGAAACAATACCCCTCTTCGTCCCAATCTCAAATGGTTCAAGAATGATCGGAACATACTCAACCTCATTGAGATGCGATGCTCTGACTCAAATTCCATCCAAGCAAGAACATTAGTTTTGGAAGGCTCGTCTTCTGTCGCTATAGAGCATAGCCAGGCAAGAGCAATTGACATGACTGTCCAAAAAATAGGCTGCAAAATCAAAAGCTCCCTTGAAAGACAATACACAAAAGAGTATAGTAGCAAGTTGGTCTTTGAAGTGGAATTTTAAAGCAATATATTGACGAATGAACTTCCAGGAAAGGACCCCACCATGCTCCCCTGCCCTTACGCCAAGAAATGCGGAGGCTGCTCCCTGCAGAATCTCCCCTACGAAGAACAGCTCCATCTGAAGCAGGCCAAGCTCATTAAGCTCCTTGGCCGTTTTGGCCGTGTGGATGAGATCATCGGCATGGAGGAGCCCACCCATTACCGCAACAAGATCCAGGCCGCCTTCCGCTCGAGGAGCGGCAAGGTGGTATCGGGTGTGTACCAGTCTGCCTCCCGTCGCATCGTGGAGGTGGAGGGGTGTATGCTGGAGGATGAATGTGCCGAGCCCATTCTGAAAACGATACGCAAGCTCTGCGCCTCCATGAAGATACGCCCCTTTGATCTGGAATCGGGACAGGGCTTTCTGCGCCACGTGCTGATCCGCAAGGGATTTCACAGCGGGGAGATCATGGTAGTGCTGGTGACGACACGAGGAGAATTCCGCTCCGAGCGCTCTTTTGTGAATGAGCTGCTCCGCCGCCACCCCGAGATCACCACCTTGGTACGAAACGTAAACCCCACCGACACCCCTCTGTTTTTGGGGAGTGAGAGTCACATCCTCTTTGGCAAGGGGTACATCACCGACCGCCTTTGCGGACTGGATTTCCGCATCAGTCCCCGCTCCTTCTATCAGGTCAACCCCGTGCAGACCGAGATCCTCTACGGCAAGGCCAAGGAGTTTGCAGGGCTTACGGGGAGTGAGACCGTCATCGACGCCTACTGCGGAACAGGCACCATCGGGCTGACCGTGGCCTCAGAAGCGAAAGAAGTGATCGGTGTGGAGGTCAACAAGGATGCCGTAGCCGACGCCGTGGACAACGCAAAGCGGAACGGTATTACAAACGCCGTCTTCCACGCCGCCGACGCGGGGGAGTTCATGGAGGCTATGGCCGCCCGCGGGAAGACCGCCGACGTGGTCATCACCGACCCGCCACGGGCAGGATGTAGCGGCAAATTTTTGCACAGTCTTTTGAAGCTCGCTCCCAAGCGCATCGTGTACGTATCCTGCAATCCCGAGACCCTGGCGAGGGATCTTTACACCTTGACCAAGGGTGGGTATAAGGTGAGGAAGATCCAGCCAGTGGATATGTTTCCTTTCACGTCCCATGCAGAGGTTGTCGTGGCTTTAGAGCGGAAAGTATGAGTTTGCCCGAGCGAAGGAATCACCGTTTGAGACAATACGATTATTGAGAACAATCCACAAAAATGGTTATTTGACAATGTTTTTGAAAGTTTTAGGAAGTCCAGAAACCCTTTTTTCAAAAGGGTTTCCGGTAGGGGTCGAGGGGGGCAAAGCCCCCTCGATAAACCCCAGGTTGAAAGCAGGTACACCACATGAAAAACAATTGGAAGCAAACCACCCTCACCACCCCGCGCCTCATCCTGCGCCCATGGGTAGAGGATGACGCAGAAAAACTATACCGCTTTGCCAAAGACCCTCTTGTAGGGCCTCCTGCGGGGTGGCCGCCTCATACGTCCGTGGAGAACAGCCGCGAGATCATACGCAGGATCCTGTCTGCACGGGAGACCTACGCCATGGTGCTTCGCTACGACACCCGCGACACGGTCAGTGGTGAGGTGATCGCCGCAGGCACCCCCGTGGGAAGCGTGGGCATCATGTTCAAGGGCTGCGGGTCATATCCGCACATAGTTAGCACCGAGGCCGAGATCGGCTACTGGGTTGCTCTGCCCCTGTGGGGACGGGGGCTCGTGCCCGAGGCGGTGCGCGCGGTGCAGAAGCGTTGCTTTACCGCTTTGGGTCTGGACGGGCTGTGGTGCGGGTACTACGAAGGAAACGAAAAATCCCGTCGGGTACAGGAAAAATGCGGGTTTTCTCCCCGTTGCTCCATGGAAATCGCTCCCCATCCCTTAAACGGCGCGACGAAGGAGAATTTCACCTACCTCTCCCGCGAGGATTGGGAGGTCTTCCACGCCCCTATGACCCATGAGATGAGCCTGCGCGAGAGGCCCTTCCGCGCCGTCGCGTCGGGGGAAAAGGTCGTAGAAATGCGGCTGTATGATCCCAAGCGGCAGCTGATACAGGCGAGGGACTGCATCCGCTTTACCCTTGTAGGGGGCAACGGATCCGTCACCGCCCGGGTGGTGGGACTTCACTACTTCCCTTCCTTCAAGGAGTTATACGCCGCTCTGCTCCCCGTGGTGGGGGCGGTTGGGCTGGGGTATGCCCGGGGAGATACTCCGATTCCCGACGATATGCTGGACTACTATTCCGAGGATGCCATCAACCGCTTTGGGGTGGTGGGAATCGAGATCAAGCTGAAAGAGATCTGAAATATGGATTTAGATGAAATCATTTGCCACGGTGAGGGCTTGACCCTTCCCCGTGAGTTTGCCGAGCGCATGAGGGTCATGCTGGGAGATCAGTTCGAGGCCTTCTGCGCCTCCTACCGAAAGCCCGTCCATCCTTCCCTCCGTGTGAACACGCTGAAGATCTCCCCCGACAGGCTGAAGGAGATCGCGCCCTTTATCGGGGATACCGTTCCGTGGCAGGAAAATGGCTTTTACTACCCCGCCGACGGGGATATCCGTCCCGGCAAGCATCCTCTCCACGAGGCGGGCGCATACTACATCCAAGAGGCCAGCGCCATGCTCCCCGCCTCCCTGTGTCCTCCCGTCCCGGGCGATCGGATACTGGATCTCTGCGCCGCCCCCGGCGGTAAGGCCACCCAACTGGTGGCGGCTCTGTGCGGTGAGGGATTATTGGTGGCCAACGAGATCCACCCCGGCCGCGCGGCCATTCTGTCTCAAAATATGGAGCGCATGGGTGTGCGGAACGCCGTGGTAGTGAACGTAGCCCCCGCAGAGCTTTCCAAGAAATTCCCCGCTTTCTTTGACAAGATCGTGGTGGACGCCCCCTGCTCGGGGGAGGGCATGTTCCGCAAGGAGGCCGATGCAGTGACCATGTGGAGTCCCGAAAACGTCTCCCTCTGCGCTACCCGACAGGCTGAGATTCTGGACGAGGCCACCAAGATGCTGGCTCAGGGCGGCTATCTGGTCTACTCCACCTGCACCTTTGCTCCCGCTGAGAACGAGGGGGTGGTGCTGGCGTTTTTGTCCCGCCATCCCGAGTTTGAGGTGATCCCCTCGGATCAACCTGCTGTTGTGGCCTCCCGTGAATCGGGGCTTCTGGACGGAGGCAGACCCGAGTGGGCCGAGGGGTACGAGAATTACCCCGAGGAGCTGTGTCAGCAGGTGAAGCACGCCTACCGCGTATTCCCCCACCACTGCGACGGTGAGGGGCATTTTGCGGTACTGCTCCGCAAGGCGGACGTCGAGGCTGCTTCTTCCGCCAATGAGGGCAAGAAGAAATCCCGCAAGCCCGAAAAGCAGAATGGCAACAAGGGAAAGGCTGATCCTGTGGCCGTGGCTGTCTCCCTGTTTGAGGAGTTCTGCCGTGAGGTTATGGGGGGTGTTCCCGACTTTGTGGCTGACACGGTTCCCTGCCTGTTCGGAGACAAGCTGCACCTCATTCCCAAGGCACTTTGCGGGGATACCAATCCCACGGAAGCATTGAAGGGTCTGCGCATACTCCGCGCAGGACTTTGTGCGGGCACGGTGATAGGTCTTGACCGAGGAAAAGGTCGGTTTGAGCCGGATCACGCCCTTGCCTTGGCGGGGGGCAACCGTGCCTTTGACGTGGACTTTGATTCCGCCTGCGCTTATCTCAGGGGCGAGACCATTCCCTGCTCTCTGCGGGGGTGGTACACCGTGAGCTACTGCGGTCTGCCCCTTGGCTGGGGTAAGGCATCCGACGGAGTGATGAAGAATCACTACCCCAAGGGGTTGCGGTGGTAAATTTGGGTTTGTCGGAGGAGTTCCCCGCTCCCCTAAGCAGGGGTGAAGGGGCGTAGCCCCTTCAAAAAAAAGTGGGTGGCCGGCAGTGCCGAGGGCGGCCTTGAGCGCCTCGGCGCGCACCGGAAGGTGCAAGAAACTTTACGAGTTGCGGCGGACTTTCGTTGTCCCACAATAATTTTTCGATTGGAAACCTTCTTGTGCTACCGCACGCGTCAGGGCGTTTTCCGACAAGCCGCACCACGGCAAATGATGCCGTAAGGGCAGCATTTGCAGGCCGCAACCTTCTTGGCTGACCTCAGGTGATGTTGGTGTTGCGGCTGACGCCCCCGACACCGCCGGCCTTTTTCCGTAATGAAGGGCTTCGCCCTTCACCCTTAGAGAGCGTGGGGACGAGGAGAACTCCTCGATAAATTCCAATTTGAAATTCCAAGATTTACAAAAAATTTTCTCTTTCACCCCTTGTCAGAGTGGATGACATATGGTATACTATACTAGTTAACGCAAAAACAACACAGAATCTATACTTGTGAGGTATATACCGTGATCGTACAGCTGGAAGAAGCCAAGCATGAGCTTATGGGTCTGAGACCCGACATCAAGGAGCTGGGACAGGCGCTCCGTGTGGAATTCCTGGCCGCCAAGGCAGAAGAGCTGGAGCAGGAGACCCTTGCCCCCGATTTCTGGAGCAACCAGAGCAACTCCTCTAAGATCCTGCAGACCATCAAGCAATACAAGGACACCGTAGACGGCTACAACGAGCTGGTTTCCCGTCTGGAGGACGCCATCGCTCTGTGCGAGATGTCCATAGAGGAGGAAGATGAAAGCTCTCTGGAGGAGATCCAGTCCGAGCTGGAGGCCATCAAAAACGAGGCCGAGCATAAGCGCATTGAGGTGCTGATGAGCGGCGAGTACGATAACTCCACCGCTATCGTTTCCTTCCACCCCGGCGCGGGCGGCACCGAGGCTCAGGACTGGTGCCAGATGCTCTACCGCATGATCAACCGCTGGGCAGAGCGAAACGGCTTTAAGGTCAAGCTCATGGACTGGCAGGACGGCGACGCCGCCGGCATTAAGTCTGCCACCATTATGGTAGAAGGCCCTCACGCCTACGGCTACCTGAAGAGCGAGCATGGCGTACACCGTCTCGTCCGTGTATCCCCCTTTGACGCCGCAGGCCGCCGTCAGACCTCCTTCTCCTCCATTGAGGTCATGCCCGAATTCCCCGATCTGGACGAGGTGGAGCTTCGTGAAGAGGACTACGAGTTCATGGCCTACCACTCCAGCGGTGCGGGCGGTCAGAACGTAAACAAGGTATCCTCGGCTGTCCGTATCACCCACAAGGCCACGGGCATTGTGGTGGCTTGCCAGACCGAGCGCTCCCAGCTCCAGAACAAGGAGACCGCTCTCCGTATGCTGAAGGCCAAGCTCATGGACATCAAGATCCGCGAGAGACTGGACACCATCGAGCAGGTACAGGGCAACAAGAACAACATTGAGTGGGGCTCTCAGATCCGTTCCTACGTCTTCATGCCCTACACCCTGGTCAAGGACACCCGTACCGGCTACGAGGACGGCAACGTGGAGGCCGTTATGGACGGCAAGATCGACGGATTCATCAACGCCTACCTCAAGCACATCACCAAGAACTGATACAAGGGCTCCCCGATGATTCGGGGAGCTTTTCATGTAGCCCCGACCCTCCATGGACTTTCCTCATTTTGTATCCTACATTTTGCATTTTTCTTTACCAACCCCCTTGCATTTTTGGAAAAAATGTTATATAATATATTCTGTATTACTATAAGTAGGAGGCAGAGCATGAAACACATCCGGATCGGACTTGTCGGCACGGGCTTTATGGGAAAGAACCGCCTGTATTCCGTGAAAAATCTGCCTCTCCCTTCGCTGTCCGACCACCGTCGGTTGGCATTGAATGCATCCAAGAAAAGGGGGGCGCCCATATGCTGACCGTAGGACTTACGGGCCCCAGCGGGGCAGGCAAGGGGTTTGTTGCTTCCCTGTTTTCCCGCTTTGGCGTGCCCTCCATTGATACTGATGCGATCTATCATAACCTGCTTATCCCCCCCTCGGCTTGTCTGGATGAGCTACAGGAGCGGTTCGGCGCGGAAATTCTTTACCCCGACGGAACACTCAACCGCAGGGCGTTGGCCACCCTGGTCTTTTCCGAGGGACACAGCGGAGAGCTGGCTGATCTGAACCGCATTACCCACCGCCACATTCTATTGAAAACAAGAGACATACTGGCGGCCTATGAGGCGCAGGGAATCCCCGCCGTTTTGGTAGATGCCCCCCAGCTCTTTGAGTCGGGCTTTCACCGAGAATGCGGCTTTATCCTGTCGGTATTAGCCCCCTTTGATCAGCGGCTTTCCCGTGTCATGACACGGGACGGGCTGAGCGAGGAACGAGCTCGGGCTCGGCTGAAAGCCTCTCACGCAGACGAGTTCTTCCGTGAGAAGTCGGATGCGGTGATCGTCAACGACGGCTCTGTTGAGACGATGGAATCCGAGGTGCGCCGTCTACTGACGCTATGGGGGGTGACGGTATGAAGGCTGACATGAAAAACCCCTCCCGCGGATGGGCGATTGCCTTGATCGCCGCCATCGCCATCGGCCTTGGCTTCTTTGCGGATTTCGTTATCACCTGCTTTGAAAAGCAGTCCTATCCCCAAGACTACGCCGAATACGTAACCGTCTACGCCGAAACATACGGTATCCCCGAAAATCTGGTCTACTCCGTCATCCGCACCGAAAGCGACTTTGAATCGGGGGCGATATCCAGAGTGGGAGCCATCGGGCTGATGCAGCTCATGCCCGACACCTTCAAGTGGCTCACCAACGACGTACTCTTTGAGCATATGGAGGTCGGTATGCTCTACGACCCCGAAACCAATATCCGATACGGCACCTACTACCTGTCCTACCTGTATGACCGCTACGGCAACTGGGATCTGGCCTTGGCCGCCTACAACGGAGGCCTTGGCAACGTGGACAAATGGCTGGAGGACGCTGCCTACGCCGACGGGCTGGGCGGACTGAAAAAGATCCCCTTTAAGGAGACGAGGCAGTTCGTCAGACGAGTCAGCGAGGCGTGGGAAAAATACGATAAACTGTATTCCTAAATTACATTCACACACAAAATTCATGAAAAGAGGTAAATCATCATGGCAGACACCAACATCATCAGTGAGCTGGAGTCCAAGCTCGGCTACAAGAGGGTCAACTTCTACGAGAAGTCGGACGAGGCGACCATCAAGGCGGCCTACGACTATGCTCCCGGCTACATGAAGTATCTGGACGCCGCCAAGACCGAGCGTGAGGCTATCACCGTCTCCATCGCCATGGCCGAGGCAGAGGGCTATATTCCCTACACCTTCGGTATGCCCCTGACTGCGGGCGGTAAATACTACTACAACAACCGCGGCCGCAACCTCTACCTGTTCCGTATCGGCTCTGAGCCCATCAACAACGGTATGCGTATCATTGCCTCCCACGTGGACGTGCCCCGCATTGACGTGAAGCAGTGCCCCCTCTACGAGGACGGTGGCATGGCCTTCTTCAAGACCCACTACTACGGCGGTATCCGCAAGTACCAGTGGGTGACCATTCCTCTGGCTCTCCACGGCGTTGTGGTGAAGGCTGACGGTACTGTGGTCAACGTCTGCATCGGTGAGGATCCCTCCGATCCCGTGATCTATATCAACGATCTGCTCCCCCATCTGGGTCGCGACCAGTCCTCCAGACCCTTGGGTAGCGCCATTCCCGCCGAGAGCCTGAATCTCTTGATGGGCACCCGTCCCTGCCCCAGCGGTGAGGGTGGCAACGCCATCCGCCTGAACGTACTCTCCATTCTCAACGAGAAGTACGGCATCACCGAGGAGGATTTCCTGTCCGCCGATCTGTCCGCTGTTCCCGCCGTCAAGGCTCGTGACGTGGGTCTTGACCGCTCCCTCATCGGCGCTTACGGTCACGATGACCGTGTCTGCGCTTACCCCTCCATGACCGCTCTCTTCGGCACCGACGATTCGGCTCACACCGCCATCGTCATTCTGGCCGACAAGGAGGAGATCGGCTCTGAGGGCAACACGGGTCTGAAGTGCGATCTGCTGATCGACCTCATGGAGGAGATCACCAAGGCTATGGGCGGTCACTTCAATACGGTGAAGATCAACTCCAAGTGCCTGTCCTCCGACGTATCCGCCTGCTTCGACCCCAACTTCCCCGAGGTCTTTGAGCGCCGCAACGCCTCCATGCTGAACTGCGGCGTGGCTATGTCCAAGTACACGGGATCGGGCGGTAAGTCCGGCACCAACGATGCTCCCGCCGAGTTCATCGCCTGGATCCGCAAGATCATGGCCGAGGCCGGTGTCATCTGGCAGACCGGCGAGCTGGGCAAGACCGACGTGGGCGGCGGCGGCACCGTAGCCAAGTTCATCGCCAACCACAACATCGAGACCGTGGATCTGGGTGTGCCCGTGATCGCCATGCACGCCCCCTATGAGATCGTTTCCAAGGCTGACCTCTACACCGCTCACCAGGCCTTCGAGGCCTTCCTGAAGGCGTAAGGGACGAGGGGCTCTGCCCCTGACCCCCGCTCAAACCCTTCTTGAAAGAAGGGTTTGAGAATCCCAAGATCTTTTAACAAATAAGATTAAATAACACCAAGAACAGACATAAGAAGCAGGGAGATCTATGTTCGAAAAACTCATTCCCATTGCCGCCAAGTACGAGGACATCGAGTTCCGTCTTTCCCTTCCCGAAACGGCATCCGATCCCTCGGTCTACACGGCGCTCATCAAGGAATACCACAGTCTGACTCCCCTTGTGGAGGCCTACCGCCTCTTCCGGGGGCTGGAGGATGCCCGTGCCGAGGCATTGGAGCTGGCGACCCTTGGAGATGACCCCGAGCTGAAGGCACTGGCCGAGGACGAGGCCGAGATGCTCAAGGTTAAGATCGCCGAGGCCGCCGAGGAGCTGCAAAGGCTGCTCATCCCCAAGGACCCCGAGGACGATTGCTCGGTCATCATGGAGCTTCGGGCGGGAACAGGAGGCGAGGAGGCCGCCCTCTTTGCCGCCGATCTCTTCCGTATGTACTCCATGTACGCCCAAAGCAACGGCTTCAAGGTCAGCATCACCTCCGCTACCGAGACCGAGCTGGGCGGTTTCCGTGAGATAACCACCCTCATTGAGGGCAAGGGTGCATACTCCCGCTTCAAATTTGAATCGGGTGTTCACCGTGTACAGCGTGTTCCCGCCACTGAGTCCCAGGGGCGCATTCAAACCTCCGCCGCCACCGTGGCGGTGCTTCCCGAGGTCAAGGACGTGGAGATCGAGATCAAGGATTCCGACTTGGTCTTTGAGTCCTGCAAGTCCAGCGGTGCGGGCGGTCAGCACATCAACAAGACCGAATCCGCCGTACGGCTGACCCACAAGCCAACGGGCATTGTCATTGAATGCCAGCAGGAGCGATCCCAATTCCAAAACAAGGACAAGGCCTTGGAAATGCTCAAGGCCAAGCTCTACCACATCAAAAAGACAGAGCAGGACGAGGCGCGCGCCTCCACCCGCAAGTCTCAGGTAGGATCGGGGGATCGGAGCGAAAAGATCCGCACCTACAACTACCCCCAGTCCCGTGTCACCGATCACCGCATTGGGCTGTCTGTCTTTGATCTGGACGGCTTCATGAACGGAAACATCGGTGGCATGATCGAAGCCCTGACCGCCGCAGATACGGCGGAAAAACTCAAAGGGAGCGAAGAAAACGCCTGAGCAGGCATTCCCCAATGCAAGCAAGGAGGCAAACAATATGACCCATCAAGGTACAAAAACCATACAGACCGAACGGCTGACTCTGCGGCAATTCGTCCGTGAGGATGCCGACGCTATGTTCCAAAACTGGGCAAGCGACCCTCGCGTGACCCGCCACCTGACGTGGATGCCCCACGCATCGGTGGATGTGACCCGAGGGATCCTTGACGGTTGGTGTGCCCTTTATGCGAATCCCGCCTACTATCATTGGGGCATCGTATATAACGGTCAACTCGTGGGCGGCATCAGTGTGGTGCGGCAAAACGAGCATGACGAGGCGGCCGAGCTTGGTTACTGCATCGGGCACGATTTCTGGGGTCTCGGCATCACGGCCGAGGCGGCGCAGGCGGTCATCCGCTACCTCTTCTTTGAAGTAGGTGCACACCGCATCAGCATTCGCCACGCCACCGACAACCCCGCATCGGGGCGGGTAGCCGCCAAATGCGGTATGCGCTTTGAGGGTGTTCTGCGCGGCGCCGGCAAAACTGCCGACGGCATATTCGTAGACACCGCTGTCCACGCCATCCTGCGAGAGGATCTCGCATAAAATCAAAAAAGCACGAGGAAAGGAGACGTCATGCAAACCGAAATCATCCGCATTACGGATGTGGCATCATCCCGTGCCGAGATCAAGCAGGCGGCCGCCGTTCTGCGTGCGGGGGGGCTGGTGGTCTTCCCTACCGAGACGGTCTACGGTCTGGGAGGTAACGGTCTTTCGGCCACATCCTCCAAAAAGATCTACGCCGCCAAGGGCCGTCCCTCCAACAATCCCCTGATCATTCACGTGGATACCCCCCACGAGGCAGAAAAATACGCCTTCGCAGGGGATCTGTACCGCCGTTTGGCCGCCGCCTTTATGCCGGGGCCCTTGACGGTGGTGCTTCCCAAGCGGGACTGCATCCCCTACGCCACCACGGGCGGGCTGGACACGGTAGCCGTTCGCTGCCCCGACCATCCCGTTGCCCATGCTCTTCTTTCAGAGTGTGACTTCCCTGTGGCCGCTCCCTCGGCCAATCTGTCGGGCAAGCCCTCCCCCACTACAGCCCGTCACGTCATCACCGATCTTTCGGGTCGGGTGGATGTGATCATCGACGGCGGGGAGAGTGACATCGGTTTGGAATCCACCATTATCAAGATCGACCGAGACGAGGCGGGCGAATACCTGACTCTCCTGCGCCCCGGGGCAATCACCGTGGACGCCCTCACCTGCGTATGCGAGCGAGTGATCATTGCCCCTGCGGTACTGGAGCAGCTGGGGGAGGGAGAGCGTCCCCTCTCCCCCGGCATGATGTACCGCCATTACGCCCCTACGACCCCGCTGGTGCTTTTGGACGGAGACCCCGCCCATGTACTGGCCTACTTACAAAAAGAGCAGGAAGCCCGTTCCTGCGCCATTCTCTGCTATCTGGAGGAGATCCCCCACCTAAAGGATGTTCATCTGTTCCCCGTTGGCGGGCGAGAGGATCTTTCCACCCAAGCCCACTCCCTGTTCTCCCTCCTCCGTGAGGCGGACAAGGCAGGGGCGGACGTCATGTACGCCCATCTGCCCGATACGAATGGCTTGGGTCTGGCACTCTACAATCGCATGATCCGCGCGGCGGCGCACACGATATTGAAGGTTTAGCAGGGCCCTTCCCTGCACCCGCCAAGAACCTTTTGCAAAAGGTTCTTGGATCTCCAAAAACCTTTAAAAAACTATTGTATTAAGGTTCTTGGGACAGTCAAACGGAAATTTATTGGATAGGATATATATTATGGCAAAGAAGAAAAAGGCACACGTGATCGAGGAGCTTCCCCCCGCTCCCGTACGCTACCAACCCATCACCGAGACCATTGAGACCAACTACATGCCCTACGTCATGACGGTCATCGTGTCCCGCGCCATTCCCGAGATCGACGGCTTCAAGCCCTCCCACCGAAAGCTCCTGTACACCATGTACAAGATGGGTCTGATGAACGGCCCCCGTGTGAAGTCGGCGACCATCGCAGGCCGTACCATGGCCATCCATCCCCACGGCGATGCGGGTATCTACGAAACCATGGTCCGTCTCACCCGAGACTACGAGGCGCTCCTTCACCCCTTCGTAGACTCCAAGGGCGCATTCGGCAAGCAGTATTCCTCCAACATGAAGGCCTCCGCTCCCCGTTACACCGAGGCTCGTCTGGAGTCCTTCTGCGCCGAGATCTTCAAGGGTATTGATAAGAATGCCGTGGACATGGTGGACAATTACGACGGCACCACCGTGGAGCCTGTCCTTCTTCCCACCACCTTCCCCAACGTGCTGGTAACCCCCAACAAGGGTATCGCCGTGGGTATGGCCTCGGACATCTGCCCCTTCAATCTGGCCGAGATCTGTGACGGTACCATCGCCATGCTCAAGAAGCCCAACATCTCCACCGAGCGACTCATGGAGCTGATCAAGGGCCCTGACTTCCCCGGCGGCGGTCTCATGCTCTACGACGAGGCGCAGATGCGTCAGGTATTCGAATCGGGCAACGGCTCAGTGCGTGTCCGTGCTCGCTACCGCTACGACAAGGACGCCAACTGCATCGACATCCTCCAGATCCCCTACTCCACCACCATCGAGCAGATCATTGACAAGATCGCCGATCTGGTCAAGTCGGGCTCTCTCAAGGAGATCACGGATTTCCGTGACGAGATCGACCTCTCGGGCTTCAAGCTGACCCTGGATCTCCGCCGTGGCGTGGATCCCGACAAGCTCATGACCAAGCTCTTCAAGGTCACCACCCTGGAGGACTCCTTCAAATGCAACTTCAACATCCTCATTGACTCTGCTCCCAGACAGATGGGTATTGCGGAGATCCTGCGGGAGTGGATCTTCTTCCGCATGGGCTGTGTCCGCCGTGAGCTGACCTTTGACCTGAACAAGAAGCGGGACAAGCTCCACCTTCTGGAGGCGCTGGCCAAGGTGCTTTTGGACATTGATCTGGCCATCAAGATCATCCGCAAGACCGAGAAGGAGGAGGAGGTCATCCCCGCCCTGATGGCCGGCTTTGATATTGACGAGGTACAGGCCAACTACATCGCCGAGATCAAGCTCCGCGCCCTCAACCGAGAGTACATCCTCAACCGCATTGCCGAGATGGAGAATCTCCGCCGTGAGATCGCCGAGCTGGAGGCCATTCTGGGGGATGATCTCAAGATCAAGGCCTACATCGCCAATCAGCTGACCGAGATCAAGAAGAAGTACGGCAAGCCCCGTATGACCCAGATCATGGATGCGGGCGAGGTCAAGGTCTACGATCCCGAGGAGGCCGTGGAGAACTTCCCCGTCAAGCTCCTGCTCACCCGTGACGGCTATTTCAAGAAGATCGCCGTTACTCCACGCGTCGTTTTCTCGGTAGAGGATCAGAAGCTCAAGGACGGCGATGCCGTTACCACCGTGCTGGACGGCGAGAATCGGGACGAGCTGGTGTTCTTCACCGACAAGTGTCAGGTCTACCGTGCTTCGGTCAATGACTTTGACTGCCTGAAGGCCGCCACCATGGGCGATTATCTGAACACCAAGCTCAAGATGGACGAGGGCGAGAAGCCTGTCTACATGGAGATCCGCAAGGACTATCCCGAGGGGGAGAACTACGTCTTCGTCTTTGCAAACGGCAAGGCCGTCCGTGTCCCCGTGACCGCCTACGTCACCAAGGGTACTCGCCGCAAGCTGACGGGAGCCTACTCCGAGACCTCTCCCGTCGTGGGCATCTTCACCGACACCGAGAAGAAGCCCATCGACATCCTCATGATCTCCTCTCAGGATCGAGCCATTCTGGTGAAGTCCACCCTCATTCCCCTCAAGTCCACCCGTACCTCGGGCGGTGTGCAGATCATGACCCTCAAGAAGGGGGCTACCCTTTCCAAGGCTGTCTCGGACTTCGGTGACAACTACCAGAACGTCAAGTCCTATCGCAAGCTCAAGATCCCCGCATCCGGTTCTCTTCTGGAGGAAAAGAACGTGGGGATCCAGCAGATCAAGATCGACACCGATTGATGACATACCCATAGCAGGGGCGGCGGGAGACTACCGTCCCTCTCCTTTCAGAATCCTTACGGGGATTTTGGCATATACTAGTATGGTGGATTGGGGTTTGTCGGGCTGCGCCCGAAATGCAAAATGCAAAATGCAAAATCAGGGAGCGGCGAGCGGAAGGCAAGCAGCGTGCAAACGCAAAAAACTGTCGTGGGCAATTGATTTTTTGATGTGTACCTGTTATAGCTTACCATTGAATAGGCTTTCGCCTTGCGAAAGGCTTCATTCATTTTGCATTTTGCATTTTGCATT
>JAFXJW010000050.1 GCA_017532045.1 Clostridia bacterium
GTTCTTGTTCTGATTCTGACTGTTGTTCTGGGTCTGGGCGTTGCGATTATTCTGGTTCTGCATGGTATGATCCTTTCTCTTTTCTGTCCGCTATGCGGTATATATCGTGCCGTGGGGCACGGTATCAGTATGGACAGAAAACAGGAAATTTATGCAGAGACGGGAAATCAATCCTTCATCATGGAGGCGTACTCCATCTGCTCGGAGATCTCTCCAACGGCAGAGCCGATCACCCCGATCCACAGAGCACCTACGATCAGGTCGATAAAACGGTAGCCCTCGCTGAGGAACTGATAGGCCGTAGCCAGGAGGGTATCCAGGGTATTCTGAGTCTGAGCAGAGCCACCCGTCACCGTCAGATCCAACCCAGGGAGGGTGGGGATCACCCCCCACCACAACAGGGTGGAGAGAGCCGTAAGTCCCGCCAGCACGCCCACGACAATCAGCTTTTTGCGGATGAGGGCGTGGATAGCCTCGGTACGATCGGCAGCGTAGGTGGAGGTGGGATCGTCACGGAACACACGGACACCCGTATGTCGCTTGACCATGGCATAGAGACTACGGAGGATGAACACCACCGCCACCACCAAAAGGGCGGCGGACAAGGACTCCAAGGACAAAACGTTCTGCCAACGGCGATGGATCTCATCACTCCGCAGAATGTAAGCAAAGTCACCTTGGGTGAAATAACCCGACACCTGAAGATACCAGCTGATCGCCGAGATCACGCCCAAGCCCGATGCGGCCAGCAGAGCGGGAATATTCTTCCCTGCATAGGGGCGCAGGATCACCACCGAAAGGATCAAAAGCAGGGCGGCAAGGGTATCGGGCAGGATATTGACATGATCGAGGTACACGTCCAGAGCAAGCACGGAGGCCACCAGCAAGCAGAGCAGAGAGCTCTTCACGGCGCGGCGGGCAAAGAGATCCCCACGGGTCAGCACCTCGGTGCGGTACTTATGAGTCAAGGCCTCAAAGAAGGGGGTGTCACTCCTCAGCCTGCGGATCATTCTCACCGTCATGACAAGCCAGATGAGTCCCAGGATCAGGGAGACACCGCCGCCCACCATACGGTAGAGACCCACGAAATCGTAGAAATGGGTAGCCTCACCTACCTCCACGCCGCCCTTCTCATGGGAAAGAACGGTCAGCTCGGGGAGGATGGCCAGCACCTCTCGAAGAACGAAAAAGATCACGGTATAAGCGGCGTACCGCTCCACTATGTTACGGTTGCCCAGCCGTCCGCCCCGCCCCTCTCGGTCAAACATGGCCGTGGCGTCATGGCGAGAGCCCAGATACAGGATACCTCCGCAGAAATTCTTCCACATAGGGATGAGGATGATGCAATCCAGCACGCCCAGGGTAAAGAGGATAAGGAGAACGAACACGGGCTGCTCGGTGGGGGACACCAGCCCGAAGGTCAAAAACAGGGATACCAGCCGTGCCACACCGATGAGAGATAGGTAGCGGAGTCCTTTACAGGCCTCGGCCAGGCGCTCATCCAGATCGGCCAGACGGGACAGTCCCAAAAGCATGAGGAGGTAGCCCAGCGCATCGGGCAAAAGATCCATCACGCTGATGAAGGGATCAAAGAGGAAGAATGCACCCGCCGCAAAGAGGCTAATGCCCAAATATTTTCCAAGCCTGTCAGGCTTTTTGGGGGTAACGGAAGAAACGTAATTCATGTGCGCATCCGCTCGGGGCGGCTCCTTTCCGAGACGGCAATCCGCCCCTTGTACATAGCAAACGAATACCCCTTGAAGGGTGATTACTTCTTTTTCTTGTGATGGCGATTGTTATTCTTCGCCGAATATTTCTGATTCTGATTTTGCAGGTTGCGCTCGTACTCCAGCCGAGCCTGCTCGTTCTTCTCATCCAGCTTACGGTTCAACTCGTTCATAAACCTGAAGCGGGAGGGCTTGGAGGGTCTTCCGAACTCCTCGCCCTGGGGGCAAATGGCGGAGAAACAACCGTAGAAGCAGAAGCTATTGAGAAGGTACACCAAGAGCAAATAGAGGAAAAGCACCTTCTGAAGGGCGCCGCCGCCTGCGGTGGCCAGGCTGGGCACGACCAGGATCACTGCCTGCGCCATAGCGCCGATACCGGTGAAAACGATATTCCGTACCGCACGATCACGGTGCTTGGTCAGCCCCACCGAGAAAGCCACCTCGGCAGAGGACCACAGGGCTATGACGGTAAAGCCCACCTCGACGACGAATCGACACCACTCGGCGATCCCCTCGATCAGGGGGGTGTACAGAGGGAGATTCCAGAGAAAGAGACCGTCCAGCATACGGGCGGCGAAGTAGATGGCCATAATACCGTACAGGGCAGAAAAGGGGTAGAGCCAAGCAAAGCGGGGGTTGTAATCCTTCAGCCCCCGAATGGCTCTCGACGCCACCAGAGCGCCGATGATGAAGGTGGCAAAGCTGTAGTCGCCGATGGCCACCGACATGAAGGTGAACAGGAAATAGGCGCAGAGGAGTAATCCAAAGCCCATGATAGCCTCCTTAGAGGGAAATTCGTGTTATAAGGGATTAGTTCCGGTTGTTCCCTGCCGCAGGATTGGCTCCGCAGCAGTTCTTATACTTCTTGCCCGATCCGCAGGGGCAGGGATCGTTGCGGCCCACCTTGGCAGATCGCTTGGGGGTGAGGGTCACCTTCTCAGTTCCCTGCTTGGCGCCGCCCTCAAAGCCCTCGATCAGGGGCTTTGCCACCTGCACGCGGACAACCTCCTGCTGAGGCTTGGGCACAACGGTGAGCAGGGCACGGACGGTCTTATCACGGATCTCGGCCACCATGGCGTCGAACATATCGGCACCCACCATACGGTACTCGGTGACGGGATCTCTGTGGGCGTAGGCCTGGAGCCCGATGTTGCCCTTCAGGTCATCCATGGCATCAATATGCTCCATCCATGCGGTATCCACGTTGCGGAGCAGGATAGCTCTCTCCACCTCACGGAAGCGCTCGGGAGTGAACTGCTCCTCCTTCTCATGGATGCGATCCTCGGCACGGGTGATGAGCATATCCGTCACGTCCTCAGGGGTCAGGGACTTCAACTCCTCGTCGGTGTACCGGAAATCATCCTCGGTGCAGAGGTAACCCATAAGGTCTGCCCGCAGACCGTTGAAATCCCAATCGGTAGCAGGGCCATCGGAGGTATGAGAGGCCACGGCGGTCTTGATATTGCCACGAACCATGTTCATCATGGTCTCGGACAAGTCGGAGTCGTCCAGCACGGACTGCCGCTGACCGTAGATGATGGTTCTCTGCTGATTCATGACGTCATCGTAGGACAGGACGTACTTACGGCGCTTGAAGTTGTTGTCCTCGATCCTCTTCTGAGCGGACTCGATGGTATTGGACAGGATGCCCGCCTCAATGGGGGTGTCCTCATCCAGTCCCATACGGTCGATCCAGGCGATGATACGCTCGTTATTGCCGAACAGGCGCATCAGATCGTCCTCCAGGGACAGGAAGAAACGGGACTCACCGGGATCACCCTGACGTCCCGAACGGCCACGGAGCTGGTTGTCGATACGGCGGGACTCATGGCGCTCGGTACCCAGAATGAACAGACCGCCTGCAGCGCGGACACGCTCTGCCTCGGGGGCGATATCGGCCTTATGCTTTTCGTAGAGTTCCTTGTACTGACGGCGCACACCAAGAATGGACTCGTCGTCGGTTTCGGCGGTGCCGGTGGCCTGTACGATGAGACCCTCCTCAACACCCATGGCACGGAGGTCGGCCTTGGCCATATACTCGGGGTTACCGCCCAGCATGATATCGGTACCACGGCCTGCCATATTGGTGGAGATGGTCACAGCCCCCGACTTACCTGCCTGCGCCACGATCTCGGCCTCACGGGCATGGAACTTGGCGTTCAGCACGGTATGGGGGATGCCTGCCTTCCTGAGCAGGGCGGACAGAAGCTCAGACTTATCAATGGAGACCGTACCCACCAGAACGGGCTGACCACGGTCGTAGCACTCCCGCACCTGCTTGACCACGGCACGGTACTTGCCTGCCATAGACTTGAACACGCAGTCATCGTGATCCTCTCGGATCATAGGCTTGTTGGTGGGAACCTCCACCACGTCCAGCTGGTAGATCTCACGGAACTCGTTCTCCTCGGTCATGGCGGTACCCGTCATACCCGAGAGCTTCTTATACATACGGAAGTAATTCTGGAAGGTGATGGTGGCCAGTGTCTTGTTCTCCTTTTGCACCTTGACCCCCTCCTTGGCCTCAATGGCCTGATGGAGTCCGTCGGAGAAGCGGCGACCGGGCATGAGACGGCCTGTAAAGGCGTCCACGATCATAACGCCGTCGTCGCCTACCACGTAATCCACGTCCAGCTTCATGCAACCGTGAGCCTTGATGGCCTGGTTGATATGGTGGGCCAGAGTGGCGTTCTCGGCGTCGGTGAAATTGCTGATCCGGAAGAAGGCCTCGGCCTTACGGGCGCCGCGGGGGGTAATGACGGCGGTGTTGGCCTTTTCATCCACGATGTAGTCGGCCTCGATGCTATCCTGCTCCTCCTTGGCGTCGATCTCCTTGACCACGTGCTTTTGCAGGGTACGGACGAAGCGATCCGCCTGCTCGTAGAGATCGGTGGGCTCGTCACCCTCGCCCGAGATGATCAGGGGGGTTCTGGCCTCGTCAATGAGGATGGAGTCCACCTCGTCCACAATGGCGAAGGCATGTCCTCTCTGCACCAGACGGGACTTGTACACCACCATGTTGTCACGGAGGTAGTCAAAGCCGAACTCGTTGTTGGTACCGTAGGTAATGTCGGCGTTGTAGGCCTCCTGCTTCTGGGCGGGAGACATACCGTGAACCACCAGACCCGTCTTGAGGCCCATGAAGCCGTAGACCTTGCCCATCTCCTCGGAGTCACGAGCGGCCAGGTAGTCGTTGACGGTAACGATGTGAACGCCCTTCCCCGTCAACGCATTGAGGTAGGCGGGGAGAGTCGCCACCAGGGTCTTACCCTCACCCGTCTTCATCTCAGCGATACGGCCCTGATGCAGGATGATACCGCCGATGAGCTGGACGTGGAAGGGGCGTTTACCAAGCACACGCTCGTCGGCCTCTCGGACGGCGGCGAAGGCGTCAGGCAGGATGTCATCCAGGGTCTCGCCTGCCTCCAGGCGAGCCTTGAAGATAGGGGTCATGCCCCGAAGCTCCTCGTCGGTCATGTTTTTATAGGTAGAGGCCAGCGCCTCGATCTTGGCGGCGATCTTCTCCAGCTTCTTGACCTGATGGTCGCTATAAGAGCCGAACAGCTTTTTCATAATACCCATTTTGGCGATTTCCTTTCAAGGCCGTTCCCTCAGGACGGCGTAATATGTCCGCAGAGAGGTCTCAGCAGACTATTCTGCATTCATTATACTATATATTTTTAAATTATATTAGAGTTTAATTGTAAATTTTCGGATAATACTTGAAAAAAGTTCGGGTTTGTATTATAATGGGAAGTGATAAATTGTGTTTATCGGGGAGATTAATATATGTACTTTTCTCTCCGTGTCGAGAGAAAAGTACCAAAAGAGCGCCACGCAAGGGAGGCCCCCGGGGTGCCTCCCTTACGGAACCCACCACCTGTGCGCGCGACCCCTTCGCTCAGGTCGGGGCGAAGGGGTCTGAA
>JAFXJW010000051.1 GCA_017532045.1 Clostridia bacterium
CCTGTTGGTTGATAGCGGCTTTACGTGGTGGCAGGTTCTGCCCTTCACCATGGCGGACGATTGCAATTCTCCCTACAAGTCCTACTCTGCTTTCGGGGGGAATCCCTACCTCGTGGATCTCTCCATCCTGGCCGCCGAGGGCTACCTGACCGCCGAGGAACTGGCCGCCGCCGAGCAGGAGACCCCCTACGCCTGCGAGTTTGGCAGGCTGGCCGAGACCCGCCTGCCCCTCCTTCGCCTGGCCGCCTCCCGTGCTACCGCCGAGGATCGCGCCGAGATCGCCGCCTTTGCCGCCGAGAATCCTTACCTGGAGCAGTTCTGTGAGTTCATGGCACGCCGTGCCGCCAACGGGGATACCCCTTGGTACGAGTGGGCCAACGATGATATGGATGAGGCCGAGCATTTCGCATGGCGGTTCATTCAGTACCACTTCATGAAGCAATGGCGGGACATCCGTGCCTACGCCAATGGACGGGGCATCCGCATCATGGGAGATATTCCCATCTACGTGGCCTATGATTCCTGCGACGTGTGGGCAAACAGTGACCAGTTCCAGCTGGATAAGGACGGCAGACCCACCGCCGTGGCGGGCTGTCCCCCCGACTATTTTGCCAAGGACGGCCAGCTATGGGGCAATCCTCTCTACGACTGGCAGCGCATGGCCAAGGATGGCTTTGCCTGGTGGTCGGCTCGCATCCGCCATATGCTGACCCTCTTTGACGGCGTCCGCATTGACCATTTCCGTGGCCTGGAGGCCTACTGGAGCATCCCCGCCGACGCCCCCACCGCCAAGGAGGGCCATTGGGAGAAGGGTCCCCGTATGCCCTTTATCCGCCAGCTTCACTCCGTTGTGGCGGAGTGCGAGGAAGAGCTGGGCTACCGTCCCCTGATCGTAGCCGAGGATCTGGGGGAATCCACCCCCGAGCTTGTCAAATTCGTCCGTGACAGCGGTTTCCCCGGTATGCGTGTGCTCCAGTTCGGATTTGACGGAAACCCTGAAAATATTCATCTGCCCTATAATTATATCCCCAACACCGTGGTCTACACGGGTACTCATGATAACAACACCCTGCTGGGCTTCGTGTGGGAGTCCGACGAATCCACTCGCCGCACCCTTCTGGACTACTGCGGATTTACCGATGGGGACTGGAACCGTCCCGCCTCCTACGATGCCATCATTCGCACCCTCATGGGCTCTGTGGCGGATCTCTGCATCCTGCCCATTCAGGACGTGCTGGGCTTTGGCGCAGATTGCCGCATGAACACCCCCGGCGAGGCCGAGGGCAACTGGTCCTTCCGTGTGACCGCCGAGCAGCTGGCCTCTATTGACCGCCGCCGCTTTGCTGCCATGAACAGATTGTACGGCCGCCTGTAACCATGTAAAAAATGTAAAAGAACACTGCCCGAAATCAGACAGTGTTCTTTTGTTATTCGACACCCTTCAATTCCTTAATGACCTCAAACAAACTCTTCACGGGGACGACGGTCATGCCCTCCACCTCCAAGGGACGCTTTTCCACGTTGCGGTAGGGAACGATGGCGCGGGTAAAGCCCAGTCTTACCGCCTCCCGCACTCTCTGCTCCAGGTTGGATACGGCGCGGCACTCACCCGCCAGACCCAACTCACCGATGACCATGAGATCGTCGGGGACGACACGGTCGGTCAGGGAGGAGACCAGGGCGGTGGCGATGGCCAGATCGGCGGCGGGCTCGCTGATGGACAGGCCGCCGATGACGTTCATGTACACGTCGTTTTGGTAGAACTTCAATCCCAGCCGCTTTTCCAGCACCGCCAGAATGAGGCACATGCGGTTATGCTCCACGCCGTTGCCTGTTCTGCGGGGGGCGGGGAATACCGTGGGGGTAACCAGAGCCTGCACCTCGGCGATGAGGGGGCGTGTACCCTCCATGGTACAGAGGGCGCAGTTGCCCGACACCCCCTTGGGGCGTCCCGACAAAAGCATCTCGGAGGGGTTGGCCACCTCGCAAAGACCCTTGTCGGTCATTTCAAAAACGCCGATCTCGCTGACCGAGCCGTAGCGGTTCTTGGCGGCACGAATGATGCGGTAGGACTGTTGGCGCTCACCCTCAAAGTACAGCACCGCATCCACCATATGCTCCAGCACTTTAGGGCCTGCGATACCGCCCTCCTTGTTGACGTGACCCACCAGCAGCATGGAGATGCCCTCGCTCTTGGCCTTGGCCATGAAGGTCAGGGCGCACTCACGCACCTGCGTGACACTTCCGGGGGCGGAATTGATCTTGTCGGAGTAGATGGTTTGGATGGAGTCCAAAATCATGACGTCGGGCTTTACGGCCTTGGCCTCCTCCAGAATGTTCTCCAGATTGGTCTCGGTGAGGATATAGAGCTGATCTCCTGTGACCCCCAGACGTTTGGCACGGAGGGAGAGCTGGCCTCCCGATTCTTCGCCCGAAACGTACAGCACCTTGCGGTTTTGTCCCAGTGCATCCGAGATCTGCATGAGAAGGGTGGACTTACCGATGCCGGGCTCACCCGACAGAAGCACCACCGAGCCTGTGACGAGTCCCCCGCCCAGTACACGGTCCAGCTCGTGGAGTCCCGTGTCGGAGCGGATGTAGGAGGGAAGCCTCATCTCCCCAAATTTCTGAGCCTTGCTCTCTCCCCCCAGCCCTGCCATAGAGGTGCGCTTGGGGGCTTTCGCCTCCTCGGGAGTCGTGTCGATGACCTCCTCAACGAGGGTATTCCATTTCCCGCAATGGGGACACTTTCCCAGCCATTTCTGGGACTGTGCGCCGCACTCGGTACAAACATAAACGGTTTTGAGCTTCATGGGTGTACCCCTTTCATAAATCTGGAATCATTATACCATATCGCAGAGGAAAAATCAAGAGGGGAAACAAATTGGGGTTTAACGGGGTGTTCTCCGTTCCCCAAGCAGGGGTGAAGGGGGCGCAGCCCCCTTCACGAAACTCGAAGGGGGGCGGTGTCGGAGGGGGGAACGCCCTCTGACGCGCACCGGAAGGTGCAAGAAATTTTACGAGTCAAATTAGTGATTTTTCTTGACACAACAGAAATTTCATTGGAAATTTTCTTGCGGCTTCCGCCGCGCGTCAGGGCGTTTTTCCGACAAGCCGCACCACGGCAAATGTTGCCGTAAGGGCAGCATTTGCAGGCCGCAACCTTCTTGGCTGACCTCAGGTGATGTTGGTGTTGCGGCTGACGCCCCCGACACCGCCGGCCTTTTCTCTTAATGAAGGGCTTCGCCCTTCACCCTTGGAGAACGGGGAACGGGGAGAACTCCCCGATAAACCCAAATTTGAAAATCATAATTTCTCCCCCCTCGGCATAGGATTTTCCAAATCACTTTCCATAAGGGGGAACTATTATGACGCACCGACGCACGACCAAACGAAAAGGGATCACACTCCTGCTCTTTGTCGCCATCCTCGCCCTACTGACCACCGCCACCATCCTTCCCGCCGCCGCTGAGGACATTGTCCCCATTTCGGAGACGGAACCTACCACCCAGCCTTTGGGGAGTACATCGGTGGGACTTCACACCATGCAAAACAGGGAGACTGCCCTCCCCGTGTCCTACGGTCTCCGTGTGCTGGCCGCCCGTGAGGAGATGGTCTTCGCAGGTCTGCAGGGGAACGAGCTCTCCTTCACAGCCGAGGACATCCGCCGTGCCATGAACCTCTCCGAGCTGAACTACGTGACCATCCGTAGCCTGCCCAACCCCGGGGAGGGGACTCTGTTCGTCGGCTCGGTTGGCGCTGCCGAGGGGCAGGTCATCTCGGCGGGGAGCCTGTCGCTGCTCTCCTTTGCCGCCGCAGACGACTCGAAGCCTACCGAGGCTACCATGACGGTGTCGGTCAACGGGAGCGACTATGCTGTGACCTGCCGTCTCTACCTCTTGGACCGAGTAAATTACACCCCTACTGTATCGTTAGCGCCGGCCATCTCTTTGCGTATTGAGACCTATAAGGACCTCCCCATGACAGGGACAGTGTCGGCTTATGACCCCGAGGGGGACGAGATCACCTATGAGATCACCCGTTACGCCTCTCACGGCCGTGTTTCTCTCACTGATCGTCATACGGGGGCTTACGTCTACACCCCCGATCCCGGTTACGTGGGTCAGGATAGCTTTGATTACGTGGTGCGGGATCGCTACGGCAACTACAGCACGTCAACCACGGTCAGCATTCAGGTATCCCCCCGCCCCACTACCGTGACCTATGCCGATATTGGCGGGGAGGGGAATGCCGCCGCTATCCTGACTGTGTCGGAGTGGGGACTTATGAACGGCACACGGATGGGGAGCGAGACCTATTTCAAGCCCTCCGCATCTGTTTCCCGCCTTGAATTCCTTGTGACTGCTATGGAGGCCGCCGGGATCACTGCCGAGACTGTAGCCTCCGCTACGCCCCCTACCTTCCATGATGCGGGGGATATTCCTACCGCCATGAGTCTTTACGTTGGCTACGCCCTGCAAAAGGGGTATATTAACGGGAAAACGGTGGACGGAAATCTCTGTTTCTGTCCCGACGAGGAGATCACCCGTGCCGAGGCCGCCGTGGTTCTGTCCAACATCATCGGCTACGCCGTGGAGGACACGGTCACCGCCTTTGCTGACCAGCAGTCCCTGCCCACTTGGTCGGGTGAGGCCTTCACCTCTCTCCGTGCCTTGGGTATTCTGCAATGTCCCGATGGCAACGCCCGCGCAGGGGAGGTCATGACCCGTGGAGATACGGCGGAGTGGCTATACAGAACCGTGAAGCTTATGGGCGGATAAATTGGGGTTTATCGGGGAGATTGATATATGTACTTTTCTCTCCGTGTCGAGAGAAAAGTACCAAAAGAGCGCCACGCAAGGGAGGCCCCCGGGGTGCCTCCCTTACGGAACCCACCACCTGTGCGCGCGACCCCTTCGCTCAGGTCGGGGCGAAGGGGTCTGAA